>DASUBN010000241.1:0-2016 GCA_035763245.1 Gammaproteobacteria bacterium
GACACCTCCGGTCTGCTGGCGGTGGCGCGTACCCTGGAAGCACACACCAAGCTCGTGGCGGCGCTGCAGGCCCGCGAGTTCGAGCGCGAATACACGGCGGTTGTGAACGGTGTGATGACGGGCGGTGGCACCGTGGACGCGCCCCTGGCGCGCCATGCCACCGACCGGCTGCGCATGAGTGTGCGCGAGGGCGGCCGAGAAGCGATCACCCATTACCGGGTGGTGGAGCGCTTCCGGGCTCACACCCGGGTGGCGGTGCAACTGGAGACGGGCCGCACCCACCAGATTCGGGTGCATTTCGCGCACATCCGGTATCCCATCGTCGGCGACCCTGTGTACGGCCGGCGTCTCGCGCTGCCACCAGGTGCCACGCTCCGGCTCAGGGAGACACTGCAGGGTTTCCATCGCCAGGCCCTTCATGCACGCCGTCTGGGTCTCGTCCATCCGGCGAGTGGCGAAAAGCTGCGATGGGAGGCTCCCCCGCCTGCTGACATGCAGGCCCTCGTGGCAGCTCTTGCAGAAGACGCCGCCGATGTCCGCTGACTGGATCCTGCCTGACTGGCCCGCACCCGCTCAGGTGCGGGCGCTCAGCACCACGCGGTTCGGCGGCGTGAGCAAAGGTGTTTATGCTTCTCTAAACTTCGGACAACACGTTGGGGACGACCCTGCATCAGTGACCGAGAATCGCCGGCGGCTTGTTTCGGCGCTTGATCTCAAACAGGAACCGGTTTGGCTGAAGCAAGTGCACGGTACTCAGGTGGTACGCCTCTCCGGTACGCCGGTGCAGGAACCAGCCGATGCGGCAGTTACGGCCGACCGAGGTATGACCTGCGTCGTCATGACGGCCGACTGCCTGCCCGTGCTCTTCTGCGACCGCGTCGGGACGACGGTGGCAGCTGCCCACGCTGGTTGGCGCGGGCTCTCGGCGGGAGTGTTGGAGGCGACTATTGGGGCGATGGATAAGGGTCCTACGGAACTCTTGGCTTGGCTTGGGCCGGCGATTGGGCCGGAGTCTTATGAGGTGGGGGAAGAGGTACGCCAAGTCTTCGTGAGCCAGGATGCCGGCGCCGCCACGGCGTTCACTCCGGGCAAGGCTCCGGGCAAGTGGTGGTGCGACCTCTATGCACTGGCGCGCCGCCGCCTGGAGGCGGCTGGGCTGGGCCGGATCTATGGGGGTGGGCTATGCACTTATGCGGACCGGGAGCGTTTCTTCTCGTTCCGGCGGGACGGGGAGTGCGGCCGCATGGCGACTCTCATCTATATAGAGTGAGCTTCAGCTCACCGCTTCCAAGGCGGACTGCTTCTCCAGCCATTCCGCTTCCATCTTCTCGAGTTCTAATTTGGCCTCCGCCTGTTTGCGTAGGCTGTCTGTGAGCAGGTTCTTGTTGTTCTCTCTATAAGTATTCTCGTCGGCCAATAGCGTATCAAGCCGCTGTTTCTCGGCGTTGAGTTTTTCCATGCGCTTCTCCAGGGCAGCAATCTCCCTCTGGAGAGGCTTACGCAACTCCGCCAAGCGCTGACGTTCCTGGGCTTCCTCCCGGCGTTGTTCCTTGCGGTTGCCGGCATCGGTCTTCTCGGGCGGGGCGTTGAGCCCGGCACGGCGTGCTGCAGCGTTCTTCAGGAGCCAGCTGCGGTATTCGTCCAGGTCGCCGTCGAAGGGAGTGACCTTGCCCTGGCCCACCAGCAGGAACTCATCGGCGCAGGCACGCAACAGGTGCCGGTCGTGGGATACCAGGATCAGCGTACCCTCGAACTGCGCCAGGGCCACCGTGAGGGCTTCGCGCATGTCGAGGTCCAGGTGGTTGGTGGGTTCGTCCAGCAACAAGAGGTTCGGCCGCTGCCAGATGATGAGCGCGAGGGCGAGCCGCGCCTTCTCGCCTCCGGAGAAAGGGCCCACGGGCGAGAGCGCCATCTCGCCGCGGAAGTTGAAGGAACCCAGGAAGTCGCGCAGGTCCTGCTCGCGCACCCCGGGAGCGATGGCGACGAGCTGCTGCAGCGGGGAACGGTCCTCGCGCA
>DASUBN010000242.1:0-2919 GCA_035763245.1 Gammaproteobacteria bacterium
GCCAAGCCGTTCTCCCAGGCGGTATAGGCGTAGGTATCCGCGGTAATGTCGAGGCCTTGGGTCCGGGCCGCGTCGATGCGCTTGATCAACTCCGCCGCCCGGCCCCAGTTCTGCTTGCCGGAGGCCTTGAGGTGAAACACCTCCACCGGGATGTGGGCTTCCTTGGCGATGCGGAAGGTCTCGTCGAAGGCTGCGTCCTCCGCGTTACCTTCGCTGCGCATGTGCGTGGCGTAGATGCCGCCATAGTCCGAGGCGGTCCGGGCAAGCGCAATCAACTCATCGGTCTTGGCGTAGGGGGCCGGCGGGTATTGCAGCGCGGTGGAGAGCCCCAGCGCGCCCTCCTTCATACCCTCCGCCACCAAGGACTCCATCTGCTTCAGCTGCTCCGGTGTCGGAGTCTTGTCGGCATAGCCCAGCACCATCTCCCGCACCGACGCTGCACCAACATATGTGCCGAGGTTGATGCCCATGCCCTGCTTCTTGAGCCGCGAGAAGTACTGGGTGAGCGTCCGCCAATCGGGAGTGATGTGGTAGTGGTCGTAGCCCGGCCGGTTCTCCTTGATCATCTCGTCGTCCAGGGGCGCGACGGATTCCCCCTCGCCCGTGATCTCGGTGGTGATGCCCTGGTAGATCTTGGAGGGCAGGCGCGGGTCCACCAGGATGGTGATCTCCGACTGGCCCAGCATGTCGATGAAGCCCGGCGTCACCAGGAGACCGTGGGCGTCGATGACGCGCTTGGCCTCAGCCTTCGAGAGATCGCCGATGGCGGCGATACGCCCACCCTTCACCGCGAGATCAGCGGCGTACCAGGGCGAGCCGGTGCCGTCCATGATGTGGCCGTTCTTGATGATGAGGTCGTATTGGGGCGCGGCCGCCATGGAACCTGAAAGCGGCAGGATCAGGAGGGCGAGCAAGGCGACTGTACTGCGCAGCATCGATGTTCTCCCTGGCTTAGGATGGTGATGTCAGATGACGGGTTCAGGTCTTGGGTTTGATACCGAAGAGCTTATCGAGTTCCTCCCGGGCGGGGTCCTCGACTGCTGCAGTGGGTCGGGCGGAGCCGAAGAGTGCATCCAGTTCCGCCCGGGTGGCGGAGGTCCGGGCTTGGTCCTTGGGTACGTGGGCTTGAGGCCGGGGGCGGAAGTAGTCGCAGAAGTTGGCATGCTCCTTCTCCTGCACATGCTCGGCCCTGTCCTCCAGGCAGCCCTGGCGGAGCCTGGGCTCGTGGAACTCGCAGAGCTTGCAGACATGGAGTTCGGCGGCGCATTTCAAGCACACCGAGAGCCGCGACAGGGGCATGGGCACGCCCTCGAGGGCTGCGCCGCATTTCCAGCAGACCAGGGCTCCGCTCACCCTGACGGGCCCAGGTCCTGGACCTGAATCTTGCAGTCGGGCACGGAGGAAGCCGGTCGCACCTGGTAACGGTGGCCGGCGATAAAATCGCCCTGGTAGCTCACCCGCACCCAAGGCGCGAGTGCGGGGGTGTGCAGGTTGTCCTGCAGCACCATGCAGTGGAACAGGAGCGTGTGCTTGCCGGCGGGCACGTCGAGCTCGATGGGGCAGTCGTCCCCGCTCTTGCAGACGTCGGTATCGTCAAGCTTGAGGATGCTCATGGCTACGCCCTTGTTCACCGGGCCGCCCAGGTTCCAGTCGGCAGGATAGCCGATCGCCACGTGGGCGTCGGCTGCAGCAGGCACGAGGTGATCGGATCCAGAAGATGCACAGGCGGCACCGAGCGCAGCCAAGACGATCGGAAAAGAGATTTTCCAGCAGTACGAGGGAAGCCCGGCTTCGTTACGCCCAGGCCGCATTGGAATCTGTCGGGGAGTGGAAATAGTCGCTCTCTTCCGCCGAGAGCTGCACGTTCTTCATGAGCTCGGCCTTGCGCAGCTCCGCAGTGGACACGGGCGCACAGTCCTCGCACATTGGGTCCTCGCAGGGCTGCCGGGAGTAGAGCCAATAGTGCACCGCGCCGGCCATGATGCCGTCCGCGATGTCCCACACGTCCACGTCTGGGTTCTCGTCCGCCAGCTTGTTGGCAAGTTCCACCACCTGTCGGGCGGCGTCATCGAAAGGGGTTACGTCGGATGCCATGGTTTTGGACCTGAACTGCGCGGGAGGATATTCATTCTAGCAGACCGGGCCAGAAGGGCCGCCGCGCCCCGCCGGACGCAGGCAGCCGGGCCTGGAAATTGCTAGGATGCGTTTTCCATTTGACACTTCAGAGACCGGACGAGCCATGGCGAACGAACGCGACGAACTGAAACTGGAACTGGATGCCGACAACCTCTACCGCGAGGAGATGTTCACGGACCAAAAGATCGGCTCAATCCGCCAGCTCACCCCGGTGAAGCGCGATGGCTCCGTGGACGCCGCGCGCCCGGTGCTCTTCATTGGCGAGACCAGCCTGATGACGCCCGCCGGCACCCTGCCCATCCATTTCAAGCTCGAGGCCGCCAGCCTCGCGGATGCGGTCGGACTCTTCTCCGCCACCGCGAACCAAGCCATCCAGGAAACCATGGAGCAGCTGCGCGAGCTGCGCCGCCAGGCGGCCTCCTCCATCGTGGTGCCTGACATGGGCAAGGGCGGCCTCGGGGGCCTCGGCGGCGGCGGCAAGATCCAGATGCCCTGAACCATGCTGGTCAATTGCGCGGCCTATCAGGAAGGCAAGAAGCTCACCGATATCCCGCGGCAGGAGATCAATGCTTACCTGAAGCGCCCAGGCTGCTTCGTGTGGGTGGCGCTGCGCGATGCGGACGCCGACGAACTCAACGAGATGAAAGCGGAGTTCAGCCTGCACGAGCTCGCGGTAGAGGACGCATTGGTCGGCCAGCAGCGCCCCAAGCTCGAGGAATATGGCGACTCCTTGTTCACGGTACTGAAGACCATCGAGTTCGCCCCCGATGGCGAACTCCATGT
>DASUBN010000243.1:0-3043 GCA_035763245.1 Gammaproteobacteria bacterium
TGGACCTGATGCGTGCCATCCTCAAGGCGCCGGTGGACCTGCTCTGGAATGGCGGCATCGGCACCTACATCAAGGCCGCCACCGAGAGCAACACCGAGGTGGGCGATCGCGCCAATGACGGCCTGCGCATCAACGGCGGCGACCTGCGCTGCAAGGTGGTGGGCGAGGGCGGCAACTTAGGGCTAACCCAGCTCGGCCGCATCGAGTACGCCCTCAAGGGCGGCCGGCTCAACACCGATTTCATCGACAACTCGGCGGGCGTCGATTGCTCCGACCACGAGGTCAACATCAAGATCCTGCTGAACCTGGCCGGCACGGAGAAGGAGCTCTCCGAGACCGCGCGCAACAAGCTGCTCGCCGAGATGACCGACGAGGTGGGCGAACTCGTGCTGCGCGACAACTACATGCAGGCCCAGGCCTTGTCCGTGGCCGAGGATCAGGCCCCGGGGCGCCTCAGCGAGCACGCCTATCTCATCCGGGCACTGGAGAAGACCGGCGCCCTCAACCGCGCCATCGAGTTCCTGCCCTCCGAGGACGGGATGCTCGAGCGGCGCAAGGCCGGCAAGGGCCTGACCCGGCCGGAGCTCGCGGTGGTGCTGGCCTACAGCAAGATAGACATCTACAACGCCTTGCTGGCGGGCGACGTGGCCGAGGACCCCTATCTCGCCCGGGAGCTGGAGCATTACTTCCCGCTGCCGCTGCAGAAGCGCTACGCCGACCTCATGCCGAAGCACAGGCTGCGCCGCGAGATCATCTGCACCGCGATCACCAACAGCATGGTGAACCGCATGGGCTCCACCTTCGCGCATCGCATGCAGGAGGAGACCGGCGCAGACGCGTCCACGGTGGCCCGCGCCTACACCATCGCCCACGAGAGCTGCGCGATGGAGAGCCTGTGGGCCGAGGTGGAAGCGCTGGACAACAAGGTGCCGGCGAACGTGCAGATCTCCATGGCGGTGCAGAGCTCGCGGCTCTTGAAGCACCTCACCCGTTGGCTCATCGACCAGCTGCGCGACAAGCTCGACATCGCCGCCACCGTGCCGCACTACCAGTCCGGCGTCACCGCGCTGGTGACGCACCTGCCCGGCGTGCTCTACGACCAGCTGGTGGCGAACTTCGACCAGGGCATGCAGCAGTACGTCGACGTCGGCGTGCCTGCGACCGTGGCCAAGCGCATCGCCGCCATCCCCTTCCTCTATTCCGCCTTCGACATGGTGGACGTGGCGCGGGGCACCAAGCTCCCGGTGGAAGTGGTGGCCAAGGTCTACTTCCATATCGGCCGCGAGCTGGAGCTCGGCTGGCTGCGCAGCCAAATCGAGAATCTCGGGGTGGAAGGCCACTGGCAGGCGGTGGCCCGCGGCACCCTGCGCGAGGACCTCTACGCCCAGCAGCGGGCGCTCACCGCCCAGGCGCTGAACGGCGCCCGCGACAGCCGCGGCGCCGTGAAGCAGCTGGAGCAGTGGCTCGAGACCCACGCCGGCCGGGTGCGGCACGCCCGGCACGTGCTGGCGGACATGAAGGCGGCCAACACCGCCGATTTTCCGAGCCTCTCGGTGGCCCTCCAGGAGATCCGCAAACTGGCCCGTATCGGCTAAATAGCCCCTCAAGACCCTCCGGCGCCGGTTTCCTGGCGCCGGGGGACGTCGGCGAGTACTCTTAGGGCATCTTGCCACCGGATCCGGGTATGAGTGCCGCCGCCGATTCGCTCGATACCTACAAGCAGACTCTGCGCGAGTTGTCGGACCGCATCGTCGCAGCCCAAAAGCCCATCCGTATCCTCGACCATATCAAGTGGGAGCCCTCCATCCAGGAGGAGTTCTTCAAGAACGGCGCCCGCGAACTCCCCAAGGTGGACGCCGCCTATTACCAGGGAAGGCCCCTGGGGTTCGATTCCGCCAAGAAGCGCCAGGAGTTCCACGAGATCGAGCGCGATATCACCCGCCAGCTCGGCCAGTTCAACTCCCTGGGCGGAATCATGCGGCGCATGTGCCGCGAGTACATCCAGGTGGTGCGCATGCTGGAGGCACGCGGCACCCCCGAGTTCGGCGCCATCTCCGAGGAACTCTACGGCTCCGCCAGCGACGCCTTCCACGAGGGCGGTGCGACGCTCGCCGACCTCGGCAAGCTGCTCGGCGACTCCCTGGCGAGCATCGACCAGAGCGAACTCCTGAAGCCCGAGGAGAAGACCATCACCGCCGAGGAAGCGGTCAAGATCCTGCAGAAGCGCATCAACCTCGCGTTCCACGAGACGGAGAGCACGGTACGCGTGCTGATCTCCGACGGCATCCTGGCGGACGCCGCTGCCGGCGCCGACTACATCAAACTGCGCAAGGAAGCGAAGTTCAACGACCGTGACCTCAAGGTGCTGGAGGTCCACGAGGGCTGGGTGCACCTCGGCACCACGCTCAACGGCACCCAGCAGCCGGTCTGCACCTTCCTCTCCAAGGGCCCGCCCTCCTCCACCATCACCCAGGAAGGCCTCGCCATCTTCATGGAGATCATCACCTTCTCCTCCTACCCGACCCGCCTGCGCCGCCTGGCCAACCGCATCCGCGCGGTGCGCGTCGCCGAGGAAGGCGGCGACTTCCTGCAGGTCTATCAATTCTTCCTGGCGCAGGGGTTCAGTGAGGGGGAGAGCTTCGCCAACGCCAGCCGCATCTTCCGGGGCAGCACCCCGGACGGCGCGCCCTTCACCAAGGACCTGTCCTACAACAAGGGCTTCATCATGATCTACAACTACCTGCGCCTGGCGGTGCGCAAGGGCATGTTGAACCGGATCCCGCTCCTGTTCTGCGGCAAGACCACCCTCGAGGACATGCGCACCCTGTCGCAGTTCGTGGACGAGGGCATCATCGTGCCGCCCCGCTTCCTGCCGCCCCAGATCTCGGACCTGAACGGCATCACCGCCTGGATGTGCTATTCCAATTTCCTGAACCGGCTGGACCTCGGCCGCATCCAGGATGACTACGCCTCCATCCTCTGAAACGGCTCCGGGCACGCCGGCCCACAGCCCTTGAGGCCAGCCCTCCCGTAAAACCTGCTT
>DASUBN010000244.1:0-2986 GCA_035763245.1 Gammaproteobacteria bacterium
CATGCGTCCCTCGTAGTGACGCACGAAGGCCGGCGACAGGATGCGCATGAAGCCGGCGAGCACCACGAGCCCGGGGGCGTGGCGGTCCACGGCGCCGATCAGCGCGGCGTCGAAATCGGCCTTGTCGGGGTGCTCCGCCGCTCTCACTACCTCCGTGGCGATGCCGGCGTCGCGGGCGCGCTTCAAGGCTTCCGCCTCGGGCCGGTCGCTGACCACGCCACTCAACGTCACAGGTATCGCGCCCGTCGCGGCGCGATCGAGGATGGCCTGCAGGTTGCTGCCGTAGCCCGAGACCAGCACCACCACCGGCAGCGGCGCCGAGGGTCGCGTCATCAGCGGATGACGACGCCGTCGTCGCCGGTCTCGACCCTGCCCACGCGCCAGGCGTGCTCGCCGTTAGCGGCGAGGACTTCCAGGGCGCGCGACACGTCTGCTTCCGCGACGCAGGCCACCATGCCGAGCCCCATGTTGAAGGTGCGGTACATCTCTGGAAGCGGCACATTGCCTTCCTGCATCAGCCACTCGAATACCGCCGGACGCGGCCAGGATTTGGAATCGAGCACCACGCCATGACCCGGCGGCAGCACCCGCGGGATGTTTTCGGTCAAGCCGCCACCCGTGATGTGGGCGAAGGCGTGTACCGGCATTTCGGCGAGGAGTTTGAGCAGGGACTTCACGTAGATGCGAGTGGGCTCCATCAGCACCTCGATGAGGGCACGGCCCTCGAGGCGCTGTTCGAACTGGGCACCGGACACGGCCAGCACCTTGCGGATCAGGGAGTAGCCGTTGGAATGAGGGCCGGAGGAGGCGAGGCCGATGATCACGTCGCCGGTCTTCACCTTGCTGCCGTCGAGTACGGCGGATTTCTCCACCACACCCACGGCGAAGCCGGCGAGGTCGTAATCCTCGCCCTGGTACATGCCGGGCAGTTCTGCGGTCTCGCCGCCGACGAGGGCGCACCCGGCAAGCTCGCAGCCCCTCGCAATGCCGGTGATGACTTCCGTGGCCAGCTCCACGTCCAGGCGGCCGGTGGCGTAGTAGTCGAGGAAGAAGAGTGGCTCGGCGCCCTGCACCACCACGTCGTTGACGCACATGGCCACGAGGTCGGTGCCGATGCCGCCGTGGCGGCCGCTGTCGATGGCGAGCTTGAGCTTGGTGCCGACGCCGTCGGTGCCGGAGACCAGCACCGGATGGCGGTAGCGTGTCGGCAGCTCCACCAGCGCGCCGAAGCCGCCGAGGCCGCCCAGCACCTCGGGGCGCAGGGTACGCTTTGCGGCGGGCTTGATGCGCTCCACGAGCTCGTCGCCCGCGTCGATATCCACACCGGCATCGCGGTAAGTGAGGGTCTTTTTTGCGGTCATGGGGGCGTTTCCAGGTCGGAATCTTGCGACCGCTCGCCGGGCAGCCGCTTGAGACGGTATATTCTACACGACGCCTGATTTCAGCCGTGGGATGCGGGAGAATATGCCTGTGAAGACGTCCGGACGATTCCTCCTCAGCTTCGTGTTCGCTGCCTTGCTGGCCGGCGCGCTGCCAGTGCGCGCGGTTCCGGTGAGCGGCCTCTACGAGGCGCGCGTGCCGGTGACGGACCGCTCATCCTCCGCCCGCCGCACCGCCTTGCAGCAGGCGCTCTCTACGGTGCTGGTGAAGATCACTGGGGCGCGCTCCGTGCCGGGAGTCCTGACGCCCATGCTCGCCGACCCCAATCGGTATCTCCAGCAGTACAGCTATGAGCAGGCGCCAGTGGATCCCAATGCACCCGCCACGACGACAGGCGGTTCCCAGGCACTCGTGCTCTGGGCAAAGTTCGATCCCAAGGTGGTGAACCAGGACGTGAGCGCCGCTCACATGCCCCTCTGGGGCATGGAGCGTCCGCGCACCCTCTTGTGGTTGGCCTTGCAGGATTCGCCGGCCGGCCGACTCCTCCCCGCCGCCGACACCTCTTATCTGATGCAGGCCCTCACTGACGCCGCCCAGCAGCGCGGCATCGTGCTCCTGTTCCCCCAACTCGATGCCGTAGACCGCGCGGCGCTCGGCGTGCCCGACATCACCGCCTTCAACCTGGATCGGATACGCGCGGCTTCTGCGCGTTATCGGCCGGATTCCATCCTGGTGGGCAGCGTCACACCCTTCGGCAACGGCCAGTATGCTGCCCAGTGGGAGCTGTTCAATGGCACCGAGCAGGAGACCTGGCAGTCGCCGCCGGGCGACGAGGCGACCACGGTTGTGGACGGGGTGCAGGTGACGGCGGATCACTATGCCGCACGCTATGCCATCGCTGCGGGTGCGGGTGACCTCGTGGGTACGGCGCTCGAGGTGGACGGCATAACGAACCTCGACAGCTACGCCAAGGTGCTCGCTTACCTCAATGGCCTGACGCCGGTGCAGGCCGTGCGCGTGGAGCGCATGGAACCGGGTAGTGCTTTCTTCAGCATCGATGCCCGAGGCAGCCTCGACAACCTGCGCTCCGCCCTGACCCTCGGTGATCTGCTGCTGCCTGGGGATACCGCCGCCCCGGCCGCGTCCACGGGCACGGTCGCGATTCCGCAGCAGTTACGTTACCGCTATAACCCCGGCCCATGACCCGCGAGAACAAGCTCTGGACGATAGCAGCCTGCCTCGGCGTCTGCGTCCTGCTCTATCTCCTGGGGCCGGTGCTCACGCCGTTCCTCATCAGCGCCCTGCTCGCCTGGCTCGGCGATCCCATGGCGGACCGGCTCGAGGCCTGGCGGTTCTCCCGCAGCCTGGCTGTTGGGGTGGTCTTCATCGGAACCTTCCTGGTGCTGGGCCTTCTCTTGCTGCTGATCGTGCCGCTCTTCAGCCATGAAGTGGCGGCGCTGAGCGCCCGTGCTCCCCAGGCCATCACCTGGTTCCAGGACACCGCCGCCCCCTGGCTCGCGGAGCACCTGCACCTGGATATCTCGCGCCTGAAGCTCGACAGCCTTTCGAGCGTCCTGGGGGAGAACGTGCAGAATGCCGGCCAGCT
>DASUBN010000245.1:0-2591 GCA_035763245.1 Gammaproteobacteria bacterium
CAAGGCGGTCAGCCTGACTTGGTCCCAGGCACTCTCGCGCCTCTGGCGTATGGACCTCGGCGGCGAATACTCCATCGAGCACGACTTCAAATCGCAGGGGGTGAGCCTGCTCCTGGCGGGTGACTTCAACGAGCGCAACACCACTCTTTCGGCCGGTTTTGCATCGGAGTGGGATCTGGTATTCCCCATCGGCGGCGTGCATGCACCCCTGAGCACCCTGCCGCAGCCCGCTCCTGTCAGCACGGGTGGCGGGGGCGAACCACCGGAGGGTCCGGGCCCAGGCCGTGTCCTAACATTTGCGGACGATACGGGCGGGAGCGAGGGTGGAGGCGGGGGTGGCGGTGGTACAACCGGCGTCAACCCGCCCATCGCGGCTGGCGAGCACAAATATGTCCGGGATCTGCTCCTGGGCGTGACCCAGGTGATGACCCGTACCTGGATCACGCAGCTCAACTATTCCTACAGCCGCGCCACTGGCTACCAGAACGACCCCTATAACGTGGTTTCCGTCCTCAATACTCACCTGCCCGCCGCCGGTGTGATCGGCGGGCCACCCATCGGGGAGCCTGTAGGCGAGATCTACGAGAACCGGCCGAGCCTACACCAAAAGCGCGCGGTCTATCTCGGCAACAAGGTCTATTTCAGTGGCGACGTGCTCGATTTCTCCTATCGCTACGGCTGGGATGATTGGGGCATCCGTTCCAATACCTTCGAGGCACGCTACCGCATCGCCTTCGGCGATGACTTCTACGTGATGCCGCATCTGCGCTATTACCATCAGAGCGCCGCGGATTTCTACCGCCGTGGACTGCTGGACACCGATCCCGTGCCGGCGTACGTGAGCGCCGATTATCGGATCGCCGAATTCAGCGCCCGTACCTTCGGCGTCGAGTTCGGCATGCAGACGAGTGGCGGCGGACGGGTGAGCATGCGGCTGGAGCGGTATCTGCAATCCGGCAAGACCGACCAGCATGTGAACATCGGGATCCAACAGGCATATGACCTCTATCCCGGCCTCACCGCGAACATCGCTCAGATCAGCGTCTCCTTCTGAGGTGACGGGGTTGCGCCCGGGCCTCCAGCTGAGCCGCGAAGGCGGTGTCTGGCGCGCCGGCTTCACCGCCATGGCTTGCCCTTGCGAGACACTGATCGACACCTCGGAGCAACCGGTCGCGGAGCGCGTCGCCGTGGCCGTCGCCGACGAAGCCTGGCGCATCGAACACAAGTTCAGCCGTTACCGCGACGACAACGTGGTCTACGCCATCAACCACGCCGCGGGGCGCGAGATCGAGGTGGATGAGGAAACTGCGCGACTGCTTGATTTCGCGGCCCATTGTTTCGAGTTGAGCGGGGGACTGTTCGACATCACCTCCGGCGTGCTGCGCCGGGTATGGAAGTTCGACGGCAGCGACCGGCTGCCGGCGCCCGCGGCAGTAGCGGAAGCGTTGAAGCTCGTGGGCTGGGAAAAGGTGGGCTGGCGGCGCCCCAGGCTTCGGCTCCTACCCGGCATGGAGATCGACTTCGGCGGCATCGGGAAAGAATACGCGGTAGACCGGGCGGCGCAGCTCGGAGCGGAGGCGGGAGGCGTGCCCTTGCTGGTCAACTTCGGGGGCGATATCTGCGCCACCGATGCGCGGCGCGATGGCGGCGCTTGGCGCGTGGCCATCGAGGGTATCGCGGCGGGCGGGGTACCGCCAGTGATCGAACTCCGGCGCGGCGGCGTCACCACCAGCGGCGATGCGCGGCGATTCTTGCTGAAGGACGGCGTGCGCTACGGCCACATCCTGGATCCGCGCAACGGCTGGCCGGTGAAAAGCGCGCCGCGTTCGGTGACGGTATTGGAGGCCAATTGCACCCAGGCAGGACTGCTCTCGACCCTAGCTATCCTGCAGGGGGCTGGCGCCGAGCGCTTCCTGCGGAAGCACAAAGTGACCCACTGGGTGATCCGCTAGCCCAGAGAAGAAAGCTGCCCAGGGAGGCGGCTTCGCTTCGTTTGTCCTGATGCCGTCCGGCTTCAGGAATTCTCGTCCAGGAAGCTTCTGAGCTGCTCGCTACGCGAGGGGTGACGCAGCTTGCGCAGCGCCTTCGCCTCGATCTGGCGGATGCGCTCACGGGTCACGTCGAACTGTTTGCCTACCTCTTCAAGGGTGTGGTCGGTGTTCATGTCGATGCCGAAGCGCATGCGCAGCACCTTGGCCTCGCGCGGAGTAAGGCTCGCCAGCACCGAGTGGGTGGCCTCGCGCAGGCCTTCCACCGTGGCCGCATCCACCGGCGAAGTGACCGAGACGTCCTCGATGAAATCCCCCAAGTGCGAGTCCTCGTCGTCGCCGATGGGCGTCTCCATGGAGATCGGCTCCTTGGCGATCTTGAGCACCTTGCGGACCTTGTCCTCCGGCATTTCCATGCGCACCGCCAGCTCCTCCGGAGTGGCCTCGCGGCCCATCTCCTGCAGCATCTGCCGGCTGATGCGGTTCAGCTTGTTGATGGTCTCGATCATGTGCACCGGGATGCGGATGGTGCGCGCCTGGTCCGCGATGGAGCGGGTGATGGCCTGGCGGATCCACCAGGTGGCGTAGGTCGAGAACTTGTAG
>DASUBN010000246.1:0-3268 GCA_035763245.1 Gammaproteobacteria bacterium
TAATGCTGCCTCACCACATCTATAGTGAGCGGCTCTCGATATTGATGGTTAGTTAATTGTTTTAGCTCCCATCTCTATTTGTCCGTCCCGCTCCCGCTGCCAGCTTGTGCTTTCCATGCCACAGTGGCCCCATAAAAAAACCCCCGCTTTCGCGGGGGTTTTTTGCTGGCTAGCGCTTCTTCTTGCCAGCCTTCTTCTTTTTCTTGACGACTTTCTTCTTCGCAGCTTTCTTCTTGGCCATGGTCGTTCTCCTTCAGTTAGGTTTACTAACAGTCTTCCTCCCAACCATTGCCGACCCCGGGAGGGCAATCGACAACGTAACCTAAGCTTAATATAAAAACCCCGACTCTGCACAAGTCCCCGACCTCCTCGACTACCCGTCAAACCCTCCGGCCGACCGTCTCACCAGTTCAGGGGCGGCTGGCGCGTGCTCACGTTAAGGCGGTTGAACACGTTGGTGGCGGCGATGGAGAGCAGCAGGGTCATGAGGGCCTTGTCGTCGTAGTGCCTGGCCGCTTCGTCCCAGATCGCGTCCGGCACCGGGTCCATCTCATCCGCCAGGCGGGTGACGGACTCGGTGAGCGCGAGGGCGGCGCGCTCGGCGTCGTTGAAGTGGGGTGACTCGCGCCAGGCGGAGACGGCGAAGAGCCGCTCGGCGGTCTCGCCCGCCTTGAGGGCGTGCTTGGCGCCCGAGTCCACGCAGGCGCTGCAACCGTTGATCTGGCTGGCGCGCAGGTGGCTCAAGGCCAGGGTGGAGGCCGGGACGCTGCCGTTCTGGACGGCGGCGTTGAGGGCGAGGATGGCTTTCATGGCGTCCGGCAGGAGGCCTGAGCCGGTCTTGAGGCGTGCAGTCATGGCAGGGCTCCGAAGGGTGGGCTAGGGTGGCGGAAGCCGGGGCGCGCAAGCTCGTCACATCGCTCCGGTTTCATCCGTCAAACCCCTGACGAAATGAACGCGAGGAACGTGACCATGGACGAGAAGGGCTGGCTGGCGGCGAAATTCGAGGAGAACCGGCCCCACTTGCGGGCCGTGGCTTTCAGGATGCTGGGCTCCCGCAGCGAGGCGGAGGACGCGGTGCAGGAGGCCTGGATACGCCTCGCCCGCGCCGAGGCGGGCGAACTCAAGAACCTGGGCGGCTGGCTCACCACGGTGGTGGGCCGGGTGTGCCTGGACATGCTGCGCTCCCGCAAATCCCGCCGCGAGGATCCCCTGGACCTCGCGGCCCACGACGTGCCCGCCGGCCAGCAGGAAGGCATGCACCCCGAGCACGAGGCGGAGCTGGCCGATTCGGTGGGCCTCGCGCTCCTGGTGGTGCTCGAGACCCTCGCCCCGGACGAGCGCATCGCCTTCGTGCTGCACGACATGTTCTCGGTGCCCTTCGAGGAGATCGCGCCCATCGTGGGCCGCACGCCGGAGGCGGCCCGGCAGCTGGCGAGCCGCGCGCGCCGCCGCGTGCAGGGCGCGCCCAAGACTCCGGAACCGGATCTCGGCCGCCAGCGGGAAGTGGTGCAGGCCTTCCTCGCCGCCTCCCGCGCAGGCAACTTCGAGGCCTTGATGGCGATCCTGGATCCGGACGTGGTCTTGCACGTGGACCCGGCGGCGCTGGCGGGAGCCAGGGCCCGGGAGGCGCAGGGTGCGCCGCATTTCGAGCCGCAGATGCGCGGCGCCAAGACGGTGGGGGAGACCTTCCTCGGCCGCGCGCGGGCGGCGCGACCGGCGCTCGTCGGCGGCGCCATGGGCGCGGCCTGGGCGCCGGACGGTCAGCCCCGGGCGGTGTTCGCCTTCGGCATCCGGGACGGGAAGATCACGTCCATCGAGGTCATCGCGGATCCGGCGCGGATCGCCGGACTCGGGGTGCAGCTCCTGGAGGGCTGAGCCGCTATCCCCGGCCCCGCCTGTAGCCGGCCTTCACCACGTCGCCCTTGCAGGCGAAGCCGCCGACGCCGTCGTTGGCGAAGTGCTTGGACTTCTGGGTATACCAGAGCTTCGTGCGGGGGTTGAACCAGACGATCACATCCTGGGGGCAGCGGATCTGGGCCTGGGCTTCGTCCGGGAAGGTGGCGACCTTGGCCTTGGGCGCCGCGATGGGCGCGGCGAAGGGCAGGGACAACAGCAGGGCGACGAGCAGGATACGCATGGACGAACTCCTCCATCCCTCTCGCTGACAGTCTGCGCCTCTCTCCACCGCTCCTCAACTCTACTCAATACAGGAACGGCAGCAGCATCTTGCTGCGCTTCATGTAGGCGGCATATTGGGTGGGGAACTCCCGCAGCATGAGCTTCTCTTCCTGTCGCGCGCTGTACACGAAGTAGCCGGCGGAGAGGAGCAGCGCCAGCAGCCAGACCAGGTTCTGGCCGAGGGCGGAGCCGAGCATGGCGCACATCACGCCGGTGTAGATGGGGTGGCGCACGTAGGCGTAGGGGCCGCGGGTGACGAGTTCCGGGTCCTGCTTGCGGGACATGGGCATGCCCCAGTTGCGCCCGAGGACAGTGCGCGCCCAGATGGCGAGGCCCACGCCCATGCCGCAGATGACGCTGCCGATCAAGACCAGCAGCGGGCCCGGCCTGTAGCTGAAGATCACCCGCAGCGCCTGCCGGGAGCCTGAGAAGCGCAGCGCCATGAGCGCGACGAGCACGATGACGAAGCGCAGCAGCATCTGCCGGCGCCAACTGGAGCTTTCGAGGTTGCGTTTCGCGCCGAGGGCCATGAAGGCCCAGTAGGCGATGAACAGGACCCAGAGGGCGGGGATGAGCCAGTCATAGGATGTCATGGGGCGATTCTACAGGGCCGCGGGCGCCATGATGCGCATGACCGGGTGACCGCCCTCGTCCTTGAGCGGCAGATAGACGCGGTGGGTCTTGGGGTCCACGGCCACCACGTGGGCGTTGTCGCCCGCATAGCCCTCGCCGAGCTTGCGCACTGCGGCGCCGGCGGTGTCGAAGACGGACACCACGCCCTTCTCGCCGGCGACGTACAGGCGGTGCAGACCCGCATCGTATGCCAGCACGTCGGGGTCGCCGCCCACGTCGAAGCTCTGGGTGACCTGCATGGTGCTCATGTCGAATACCAAGAGCTTGTCGTTGTCTTCGCAGGCGATGTAGGCGCGCCGGGTGGCGGGATCGATGAGCAGGCCGTGGTTGCCGTCGGCGCCGCGCAGGGGATGGCGGGCGACGATCCGGTCGGACGCGGGGTCAATTTCCACGAGATCGCTGCGGGTCTGGACGTTGGCGAAGATGTGGCCCGACACCGGATCGTATTGGGTATTGC
>DASUBN010000247.1:0-9102 GCA_035763245.1 Gammaproteobacteria bacterium
GAATCGCCGCTCGCAGATCGCATCGCCCATCTCGATGACCTTGGCGCAGATGTCCGGTGCATGGGCCTCCAGGAGTGCAGTTGTCTGTGGATGGGTGATACCGGCGAAGAAGCGCTGCGAACAACTGTTGCGAAATGCCGCGAGCGCTTCTGCGGCGGCCTGCTCCTGGCCCGGACCTTCTATCAGGGGTTGAGGCGCGAGGTGTTCGAATAATCGCAGGCCATGGTCGGGCCCGGCGGCCAACGCAAGGCGGTCCAGGGAGCGGGATATCTCCTGCCAGCCGCGATTCATGAGTATCGGGATGCCCGCGTGCATCAGACGCTCTATCTTCATGCCCGTCCTCCGTTGTAAGCCGTGAGCCAATGCCGCCGGATCCGGGGCCAGGTGTAGCGTTCCACTTCGGCGCGAGCGCGTCGCGTGATGGACAGTGTGCGTGCCGGGTCCTCGATCAACGCCGCGATCGCCTCTGCCATGGCAGCCGGATTCGAGGGCGGTACCAGCACGCCGGCTGCGCCGTTGTGTAGCATCGCCGGGATGTCACCCACCGGCGTGCTCACCACCGGCAGACCGCTGGCGCAGGCCTCGAGCACCGACACGGGTTGGTTATCGATTGCGGAGGAGTTCACGAACACGTCCGCGGCGGTATACACCTGGTGCAGCGATGCCGGCGCCACCCGGCCCAGGAAGCGCACTCCTCCCCCGCCGCGCGAGTCCACGAGCTTGCGTAGCTGCGCTTCCTCGCTGCCGTAACCCGCCAGTGTCAGGGTCGCATCCGGATAACGCTGCCTCAGTAACGTATAGGCCTCGATGGTATCGCCGACGCGGTAGTGAGGCTCGAAGTTTCGCACCGACAGGAGGTGTGGGCGCAAGGGGACGCGTTCCCGGTAAGCGAACCGAGCGGTATCCACGACGTTGCGTATCACCCGGGTGTGGTAGCCGTGCTGCGCGAACACTGCTTTCAGATAAGGTGACGGGACGACGATCTCGTCTGCCAGCCTCAGCCAGGGATGCACCCGCTTGCCCCAGTGCCGCAGGTGGTCGTCGGCCTCGCCGCTGTGGTAATTCAGGATCACGCGCTTGCCGAGACATTTCGCAGCCAGCATCGCCGGCACGGGCGCCAACAGGAAAGACCAGTACGACGCGGAGAACACGTGCACCACGTCCGCCCGGCGCAGCCGCCACAGGCTTGGCAGGTAAAGCAGCTGGTTGACCGCGGTCCTGAGGTAGGGCACGCGCCTCAGCCACCGGAACCCCGGAGGGAACGGCGGATTGATGGGCAGGAAGCACACCTCATGACCCTCGGCGCGCAGGCCCTCCATGAGGCTCACGGCCTGCACGCCCTGCCCGCCCAGGATCTCGAGGCTGGCAGCCACCATCGCCACCCGGCAACGCGCCGCCTCGCCTTGCGGCGCGACCCGCTCGATCGGCATGCATTGGAACAGGCTGCGCGCGTCCGACATGGCTCAGTGTTCCCAACCCTGAGCGAGCATGGACTGGAGCGGGCGCCGGGCGGGGAAACCCCACTCGAACACCGGCTGCAGCAGGTAGGCACACATCTGGCCGTTGAGCATGCCGGTGCCGACGATCTGCCCCAGTATGTTGATGCCGGCGGCCTGCTGCAGCACCCAGCCTGACCCATCTCGCACTAGCGCGTTCAGATCCAGCATCCGGCCGCCGCGCCACAGGAAGGCGTGGGAGAAGCTGCCGTCGGCGCTGCCCGACCAGCCCACCACCTGCCCCTGGAAATTGATCGCCAGAGCCTGACTGCTGGCATAGCCCGGCAACACACCCAGATCCCGTATGCTGCCGCCGCGCCACATGACGGCATGGGCCCGGCCCCCGTCGCTGCTGCCCGACCAGCCCACCGCGCTGCCGCCGGCATTGATGGCGAGCGCGACACTGGTGGTGTCGCCGGGCAGGGACCCGAGGCTCTGGCGAGCCCCGTCGCTCTGCCACAGGGTGGCTTCACGGTCGAACGTGAGGGTGCCGAGTTTGCCGGCGTCCTGGGCGTAGTAGCCGACCATCTGACCGCTGTCGTTGATCGCATAGATGTGGCTGATGGACCTGTCGCCGGCGCCGCCGCCCAGATCCTGGAGAGCCTCGGCCTGCCACAGCGCACCGTGCGCCACCAAGGAGCCGCGCACCGTCCCGGACCAGCCGACGGCCTGCCCGGCGTCGTTGATCCCGTTCAGGAAACTCGTGCCATAGCGGACGTCGAAGGAGCAGGGGCAGAAGAGCGCCCCCGCCGGGTTCATCTTGCCCTGCTGCCAAATGAAGCCCTGGCGTATCTCCGGAAAGCCGCGGCCCAGGCCGTTGATCTCGCTGCTGCCTACGATCACGTCCTGGTCGTTGATGGCGTGCGCCTCGCTCGCGGTCCCACCGACGAGGGTGCCGAGGTCGGTCATGAGCCCGTTGTTATACATGAAGGCATGACGTTGGCCGGTGGCGGTGCTGGACCACCCCACCACCGTGCCGGCGTCGTTGATGCCGAGCGCCGCGCTATCGACCCCTCCGAGCGAACCCAAGTTGATGACTTCGTAGTGGGGCTGGAACGGCCCGTCTCCTGCCATACACAGTCCCGGAGACAGCGCGCAGGCTGCCGCGAAGAGGGGGATACATAGCTTGCTGCTCATAGTGACCTCCAGGCGATGTATCTACGCGCGCGACGTATGCTCGCGTGTACCTTGGCCGTCCGGACGGCGGCCTTCAGTTGGTGATGGCGTGGGCTGGGGTGGGAGATCGGGCGATGTACGCCGGCTCTTGGATGGGCTCCGGCGCCTTGTCGAGGAACGCGCGGCACCAAAGCTCGAAGGAGATGAGAGTCCAAAGTTGCAGGTCGTAGGCGCGGCCGCGCCGGTGCATGGCGAGGAGCTGCTCAACGTAGCCCGGCGAGAATATGCCGCGGCTGCGGCTGGATTCCGAGCGCAAGAGGTCGTGCATGAATCCGGTGAGCTTGCCCCGGAACCAGGCGCCCAGGGGCACGGCGAAACCATGCTTGCGTCGCTCTATGATCTCGTCGGGCAGGGTGCCTCGCATGGCGCGCTTGAATATGCTCTTGGACTCGCCGTCGCGCAGCCTGAACTCCGGCGGTATGGTGGCGGCGAACTCCACCAGCTTATGATCCAGGAGCGGCACGCGTGTCTCGAGGGAGTGAGCCATGCTCATGCGGTCAACCTTGGTGAGGATGTCGAGCGGCAGGTAGCTCTTCATGTCCCAGAGCTGCAGGGCGCTGAGCCAATCGCCTTTCGCCCCCGCGAAGAACGTCCCTGCCTCGCCCCAGGGGTCCGAAGCGAGGATCATCCGCGCCGCCTCCCCGGTGAACAGGCGCTGCCGCTGGTCCTCCCGGAACAGGGTCACCGCGTCCAGGTAGCGCTGTGTACCGTTCAGGGAGAAGTGCCGCAGGAAGTTGCGGCCCTTGGCCCCTTCCGGCAGCCGGTCACCGACGTAACCCATGAGCCTGCGCAACGGCAGAGGCACGCTCTCGTAGCGGCGCTCACGCGCCTCCACCTGGTACTTCTCGTAACCCGCGAACAGCTCGTCTCCGCCGTCGCCGGAGAGCACCACCTTCACCTCCTCCGCCGCCAGCTTCGAGACCATGTAGGTGGGGATGGCGGAGGAATCGCCGAAGGGCTCGTCCAGGCACCAGATGATGTCGGCCAGGGACCGCTCGATGTCGGGATGCAGGGTGAGTTCGAAGTGCTCGGTGCCGAATTGGGCGGCCACCCTCCGGGCATAGGGTGCCTCGTCGTAAGCCTGTTCCTGGAAGCCGATGGAGAAGGTCTTGACCGGCCTGGCGCTGTGCCGCGCCATCAGGGCGGTGACCGTACTGGAATCCAGCCCGCCGCTCAGGAAGGCGCCCACCGGCACGTCGCTCACCATGTGCAGGGCCACAGATTCCTCCAACAACGCCCTCAGGCCCTCGGCGAAATAGGCCTCGTCATGGCTGTAATCCGGTTCGAAGCGCACGTCCCAGTAGCGGCTGACCTGCGGTCGGCCGCCCTGCTCCAGACTCAGCCGGTGTCCGGGCTCGAGCTTATGGATACCGGCGAGGATGCTCTCGGCGGCGGGCGTCGAAAGGGCGGCAAACAGGTGTCCTACAGACTCCCAGTTGAGTTCCCGCGGCACCTCCGGGAGCTGTAGCAGCACCTTGAGTTCGGAAGCGAAGGCGAACCTGCCGCCGGCCTCGGTGTAATAAAGCGGCTTGATGCCGAGGCGGTCGCGGGCCAGCAGCAGCCGCCGACGCCTCTCATCCCATAGGGCGAAGGTGAACATGCCGCGCAGACGCTGCACGCAATCGTCGCCCGACTCTTCGTAGAGATGTACCAGCACCTCGGTATCGGCGTTGGAATAGAAGCGATGCCCGCGTCCCTCCAGCTCCCGGCGCAGCTGCCGGTAGTTATATATCTCTCCGTTCAGGATGACCTGCAGTGTCCCGTCCTCGTTGTGCAGGGGCTGCCGGCCCGTCTGGATGTCGATGATGCTGAGGCGCCGCATGCCCAGCCCGATGCCGTCGCCGAGATAGAACCCGTCCTCGTCGGGCCCCCGGCGCACCATGGCGCCGCACATGGAGCGGAGCTCCTCCAGCCCCACCGGCTTTTTGTCGTGACTCACGATGCCTGCGATGCCGCACATATGCCCGTTCCTTCCCGCGTTCAGCGTGTCAGGTTCTCGCGCAGGAAGGAAGCGGCCGCGTCGTCGGCGCAGGGGTTTACCTCCACGTGGCGCATCATCCACACCCGCTCCAAGTCCATCACCGCCATCTCGCGGAAGCCGATCTTCTCCACGGCGCGGCGTGAGGGCGCGTTCTGTTCCTCGATCTTAGTGATGATGTTGGACACGCCCTGCTTCGAGAGCTGTGCCGCCGCCCTCGCCCACCCGGCGGGCGCCAGCCCGCGCCCGCGGTAGCTCGGGGCCGTGACGCTGTCCTCCAGGCAGACGATGCCTTCCGGCAGCGTCAGCCAGCCGTGAGATGCGGCCAGCACCGGCGTGCGGTCCCAGAATATCCAGAAGCTGCAGGCAGCGGCGGTGGTGTGGTCGCGGATGAGCCACAGGTCGGCGCCGGCAGAGAGGCGGCATTCCGCCTCGAACCGGCCCACGGTCTCGAGCTGCTGCAGCAGCGGCAGCTCGTCGTATCCGGCCTGCTGCAGGTACATCCCTTCCGGCAGCGGCGGTGGCGGCGCGATGAATGGGAGGTTGAGGCGATACCATACGTGGCGCTCCCGGAGATACGGGATGCGGCTCGCCTGGTGCCTGGCGTGTTCGAACGCCTGCTTGACGCAGCCCACCACGCCGCGCCGCCGTACGGTTTCGATCACAGCGATGTTCATATATCATCCCCCAAATTCGAGCTGTGCAGCAGCCTTAGATTCAGACCCCGGGACTCGACCACACCCACGTGACCGGCCGCCGCGCGAGGGCGACGAGCGCAAGACGCTCGTCCCCGCTCAGTGGGCCAAAAAACCACAGCAAACCCAGATAGGTTGCGCCATATGCGGCGCCGATGATCATCAGTGCCGGCAGGTCCGGCATGGCTAGAAAGCTTTTCACCAGCAAGGCCGGCACGGCCGCCAGCGCGCCGATAGCGAGGCCGCTCGCGAGCGCTTTCCAGGGCAGGAGGCTCTTGAGACCGCTCTGTAACAGGCTGCGCATCCGTGCCAGAGCGATGACGTTGGCGATAAGTGTCGCCGCCAGGGTGCTCAACACCGCGCCCATGAGCCCGAACTCGGACAGGGCCAGGCCGATGGTGCCAGCGATGTACAGGAGCCTCACGAGATACAGGCCGATCAGGAACCGTGTCTCGGCGAAGACCCGCAATACGGAATCCGTCATCAGCGCCGACAACAGGATGGTGAGGCTCCACGCCCTGAACAACGGTATGCTGTCCGCATAGCGCGCCGTGAACAGGAGCTCGATCAGCTTATCGGCGCAGATCAGCAGCACGCCCACCAAGGGGATGAACACTAGCGCAAGCTTGCGGGTGGTATCGTTCCACAGCTCAAGGACTGCCGCGCGGTCACCGGCATGCAGCTGCTCGCGCATGCGCACCATCATGACGCTGCTGGTGGAAGTCATCATGAATTCCACCAACGGAACCTGCAGGCAGCCTACGGCATAGATCGCGAAGACAGCGGCATCGTAGCGATAGGAGACGGCGTACATGTGCAGGTTCTGCTGGGCGCTGTGGATGAGGATCGCGAGCGCATACGGCAAGGCATAAGCCAGCTGCCTACCGAACAGGGTCAGGTCCAGCTTGACCCCTTCAGTGAACTCGGCCCGCAGATACCAGAGCGTCACGCCGAAACGCAGCATCGCGAAGACCACGCTCCCCAACAGCAACGCGGTCAACCCTCCGAACAGAAGCACCGGGGTGAGGCTAAAGGACGCACGCATGAGGTCCGAGAGCGCATAGGCGGCGAAAGTCTGCATATGGTGCTTGCGCGCCGTCATGCCGATCTCGAGCACCGCCGCGCCCAGCATGAACAGGAGATACAGGCCCAGGAGCGGCAGATAGGGCACGAGCGTCGTATTGTTGAGCCAATGCCCGATCTCGGGTTTCAGCATCCACAGACCAGCCAGACACAGGGTCCCCACTAGTATCAGTCCCGTCACCGCGTTGGCCAAGTAACGACCGGCGTCCCGGTGCGCCCCAGGCAGGAAGTAGTACAAGCTCTCGGCCAGGCCGACCTGGGCGATGGGAAAGAGGGTCGTGTAGATCAGGAATAGCTGCTTGTAAGTGCCGAAATCGGTCTGGTCAAACATCCGGACCAGCACGATGGGGATGGCGAAAGCCACCGCGAAACCCGCCGCCCTGCCCGCCATGAGCATGAAGGCCGGCCGGAAGATGCCGGCGCCCCCTTCGGCACCGGACTTCATGCGACGTGGCTCGCGGCGCAATTCACGAGAAATCGAACACACCGTTCACCTGGCAATCCATGACCGATGGGGAGAAGCTGCTGAAAGCACCGAGACAGGCGCCCTCCCACATGATGCGGCGTGGGAGAGCGAGCTGTGGGCGCACGGGATCCCGGTGGGCGCAGGTGGTGTAGGCATACCGGTATCCAGCCTCCTCCACCACACCCAGGGCCTCCCGATTGAACCGGCCGTCGGGGTAAGCGAAGTGCTCCACGCCAGTGCCGAGCCTCTGCTCGAGGATGGCGCGCGAATCCCGCGCCTCGCGCAGCGCTTTCTGATGAGGTTCGTTGGTCAGGAGCGCATGGCTGCAGGTGTGGGAGCCGATGGTGACGCCGGCCTTATGCAGCGCAATGATCTGTCCCCAATCCAGTGAACGGAATTCCCCGGCACGGTCGTTGGCCGGGTCCAGCGTCACCCGCAGGGCGTCCATAACCAGCTGCAACTGCTTCTGGGAAAGCTGGTTGAGCAGCACGCGGGTGAGGCTGAAGGCTTCGTCTCGCCTCGTTACCTCCTTCGTCAGTGCCGACTCGTCCACATCCAGATCCCGCAGCAATGCCGCCAGCTTATGCCTGGGCTCCTCCCAGGCGGCAAAAGCCTTGGACAGCAGCAGATAGAGCTCGTCGTGGGCCTGCAGCTTCGGCGTGCCCACGAAGTCGGTGATCACGAACACCGCGAAGGGTATCCCCTTGCGCCGCAGTAGGGGGAAGGCGAATTCATAGACGTCCCGGTAGCCATCGTCGAAACTCACCGCCGCCACCGGCGTGCCTTCCTGGCTGCCACTCGCCGCCACCCTGGCCGCGTCACCCAAATCCACGAAACGGTATCTCCGCCCCAACCAATCGAGTTGCTGCTCCAGAGTGCGCAGGCCTATGAGCATGGGTGCGATGGAGATGCCCGCATGTTCACGAAAGTCCTCCACCACCCGGTGGTAGCCTAGAATTAGCGGCATGCCCGCCTTGCCGTTATGGGCACCTATCAAGCCGCTCGCACCGCTCCAGCGCAAGGTGTTGGCGACGCCCGCCTTGACGATTCTTCTCAGCATGGTGTGTCCCGTTATACGTACATGGACTCAGCCAGCGTGCGTGGGGGGCGACCAGCGCATGATGGCCTTCATGCCATTACGCAACCGCAACGCCTGGCGGTAGACGAGGCCGCTGGAGTTGGGTGGGAAGAGCTCCAGCCTGGACAGGTCGCGACCCTGACTGGTCCAGAGGAACTTGTAGCTCTCACTGCCGTGCAGTAGGTCATATTCCTGGGCACCCTCCGCGATGGCGTCGCGAATGCTCATGGCGAGCGCCGCGAGCCCGACGCTGTGGCTCGAATATGCAGGGTCGAATCCCGACTGGTAGAAGTGGAATATGTCGCCGTACCTGAAGCCGTACACCGCTGCCGCGGGTTCCCGATCCAGGCTGAGGAGGCAGAGCCTGAGCCAGCCCCGGTCGAGGGCGAGGCGCGTCCACTCATCGTGGAACTCCACCAGCGCGCGGCTGTGCAGGGCGTCAGAGCCTTGGCGTGCCGCCCAGCGCAGCATGTGCAAATCCACCAGCGCTCGGTAGCACTTCTGCCGGCTCTCCTCGGTCGTGGCCTGTTCCCAGGTCAGTGCGAAGGAATTGTCCAGGTTTCGCAGGCGGCGCCGTACGTTATAACGATGCGCCCTGCCCAGGGAGCCGAGGTAGGAATCCCAGTCGTGCCCCGCCAGACTTACGTAAGGGCAGATATCGGTGACCATCTGGCTCGCGGTCCAGCCACGATCGAGCAGGCTTGCAGCGAGCCTTCCCGCATGGGTCGAGGAGAGCTTCACCTGGGAGAGATCCAGCATGAGATCGCTGTCGGCGAGCTCAGCCGCGAACGCCTGCGTCACAGGCACCTCCTCGCCACGGCGGATGATGAGGTCCAGATAATCCGAGCCGACGCTGCCGGTCGCGATGAACTCCAGGGCGTGGAAAGGGAAGAGTCGCTGTGGCTGACGCGGCCGCACCGCTAGGGGTGCTATGCCCATGAGGTGGCCGCCGCGTCTCACGGTGATGAGGTGCAATTCCCTTCCCGCAGCGAGATGCTTCCACCAGGTATGCATCCATTCCCAACTCAGGAAGATGCAGTCGGCATTGCTGTGTTGCAGCAGTTCGCACCATTCGGCGCGCAGCGCGGCAAAAGCGTGGATTTCGCGCACGACTTCCACCTCCAACGCAC
>DASUBN010000248.1:0-4385 GCA_035763245.1 Gammaproteobacteria bacterium
AGGTCGTGAGCTCCAGCGGATCGCCGCTCCACACCACGAGGTCCGCGTCCTTGCCCGCCTCCAGGCTGCCCACGTTCTTGTCGAGACCGTAGATGCGCGCCGGGTTCAGGCTCATGGCCTTCACCGCCTCGATCCAGGGCAAGCCGTTCGACACAGCGATGCCGCCGAACTGGCGCACGTTCCAGGACTTGTGGCTGTCGCCGGTCTCGAAGGCGATGAGCACGCCGGCCTTCTGCAAGCGGGCCGCGTCCTCGAAGCTGGCGCCCAGAGATTCGAAAGCTTCAGGCAGGTCGCGGGTGGGATTGAGGATCACCGGCACCTTGGCCTTGGCGAGCTCGTCCGCCACCATCCAGGCCTCGGCCCCGCCGCTGATGACGAGCTTGAGCTTGAACTCGGCGGCCAGCGCCAGCGCGGCCTCGATATCGCTGGCCCGGTCCGCCTCGGCTACCACCGGCAGTTCACCCTTGAGCACCGGCTGCAACGCCTCGAGGTCGGGGCGCGAGAGCGCATAGGTGCGGCGGCCGGCCTTGTCGTAGGCGGCGCGGTTGGCACCATAGTCCTTCGCGTCCTCGAAGGCCTCGCGCAGGCTCTCGAGCGCGCCGCCACGGGCGCCGCCGGCGAGCTTCTGTCCCGCCTCGCCGAGCGTCACGAACAGCGCCACCGGATCCTTGAGCACGTAGCCCCGCACACCGTCCAGGCTGATGACGCTGCCGCGACCTTGCAGCACGCTGCTGTTGCTGCCGGGGGCGACTACGGCGCGGGTCACACCCTCGATGCGGTTAACCGGGATCACCATGGAGCGTGGATTGATGCCCGCGGTGGGATCGAAGGCCGCCGTGTAGCGGGTGCTGGTGAGCGTCTCGTCCTGGGTCTGGGTCACTTGGTCCACCTCGTCCAGGCCGAACTCGCTCTCGGGATCGATGATGCCGGGAGTCACCAGCTTGCCGGTGGCGTCGATGCGTTTGGCATCGGCGGGGATGGGGACGTCGGCGCCCACGGCCGCGATCTTGCCGTCGCGCACGAGGACCGTGGCATGCTCGAGCTTGCCGGCTGCACCGAGGGTGTACACCGTCCCGCCGGTGATGGCGTAGGTGTCGGCATGGGCGGGAGCGGCGCCGAGACCGGCGAGAGCCAGCACTATAGCCATATATAGATAGTTACGGTTCACAGCGCACCTCCGGCCTGGCCGAGTTTGCCCAGTTCGAAGTCGGACTTGGGTTGCAGCTTGGGATCATCGCGGTCATAGACCACCGCGCCGTCGATGAACACCTTCTCGGCGTGGCTGTACACACTGAAGGGGTTGCCGGTCCAGAGCACCACGTCGGCCATCTTGCCGGGCTCGAGGGAGCCGGTCTTGGCGTCGATGCCGAGCACCTTGGCTGGATTGAGGGTCATCCACTCGATGGCGTGGGCCTCGCTGATGTCGAGCCCGACGCGGTTGCCCGCGGCCCAGGCCTTGGCGGTCTCCTGGTTCAGGCGCTGGATGCCGTTCTCATCGTCGGAATGGATGGTGGCGCAGGCGCCGCCCGCATCCACCATGGGGATGTTCTCGCGGATGCCGTCCCAGGCTTCCATCTTGAAGCCCCACCAGTCGGCCCACATCACGGCGCAGGTGCCGTTGGCCGCGAGGAGTTTCGGGATTTTGTAAGCTTCGACGGCATGGTGGAAGGCGGCGATGTGGTAGTGGAACTCCTTGGCCACATCCAGCATGGTCGCCATCTCGTTGGCCCGGTAGCAGTGCATCTGCACCCGCACCCGGCCGTTCAGCACCTCGGCGAGCGTCTCGAGCTTGAGGTCGCGCGCCGGGGGCATGCCGGTCTTGTTCTTCTCCCAGGCTTTCCACTGGGCATCATAGGACTGGGCTTCTGCCCAGGCCTGGCGGTAGCCCGCCACGTCACCCATCAGGGTCGAGGGGAACTGTCCCTTGCTGCCGTACACGCGCTTGGGGTTCTCGCCGCAGGCCATCTTGAGGCCGTAGGGTGCGCCCGGGAACTTCATCCCCTCGGTGGTCACCGAGGGCACGTTCTTCAGCACCACCGAGCGGCCGCCGAACAGGTTGCCGGAACCGGGCAGGATCTCGAGGGTGGTGACGCCGCCGGCGCGGGCGGTGTTGAAGCCCGGGTCCTCCGGCCACACCGAATTCTCGGCGCGCACGTTCGCGGTGTTGGGGTTGGTGAGCTCGTTGCCGTCGGAGAGCGCGTCCACCGCCGGCGAGGGGTAGACGCCGAGATGCGAATGGACGTCGATGATGCCCGGGGTCACGAACTTGCCGGTGCCGTCGATCACCAGCACGCCCGGGTCGGCCTTGAGGCCCTTGCCCACGGCCGCCACCTTGCCGTCCTTGAGCAGCACGTCGCCGTCGTCGATCTCCTCGCCGGTGCCGGTGTAGAGGGTGACGTGCTGGATCAGCGTCGCCACCGACGGCAGCGGCTGGTAGGTGGATGGGAAAGGATCGGGCGGGAACTCGGTGGGGGTGTCGTCCTGACCGGCGGAGAAGGCCGGTGTGGCCAGGGCGAAGACCGCCGCGGCACCGAAGGCAAGGACCAGGGGACGTATCGACATGGGACGCTCCTAGGGTGCAGGCCGGGAGGGCAGCATAGGGGGCTACCCTGATGGATTCAAACTCCGGCATTTAGTTCGACGTGCGCGGCCCAAACCGCGGGATTTTGTCATCAAGGGGCCGTACCCGGCGGGGCAATGCTAAGATGCAAATTATTGATTTTATTAGGGGCTGGTAGGGGACGATGGAATACACCACCCTCCGTTCCATCCTCATCCTGCTCGCCGTGGCGGTGTTCGTGGTGGCCGCCTTGCGCCGCCTGCACCTGCCCGCGGTGCTCGCCTACCTCGCCACCGGCTTCCTGGTGGGTCCCCATGGCTTGGGCTTCATCCAGGAGAACGCCGGCACGAGCTCGCTCGCCGAGTTCGGCGTGGTGTTCCTGCTGTTCACCTTGGGACTCGAATTCTCCCTGCCGCGGCTCATCGTCATGCGTCGGGCGGTGTTCCTCCTGGGCGGGCTGCAGGTGTTGCTCACCACCCTGGGCTCCGCGCTGATGGCCCGTACCATGGGTGCGAGCCTGCCGGTGGCCCTGGTGCTGGGCGGCGCCTTCGCCATGTCCTCCACCGCGATCGCCGCCAAGCAGCTCTCGGAACAGGCGGAGATGAACCTGCACCATGGGCGCATGGCGCTGGCAGTGCTCTTGTTCCAGGACCTCGCGGTCATCCCCTTCCTGATCCTGATCCCGGCGCTCAACCATGGCCTCGACACGGCGCTCGCCGGCGACCTGCTGCGCGCCTTCGGCAAGGGTCTGCTCGCGGTGGTAGTGATCCTGGCAGCGGGTCGCTGGCTGCTCCGACCCCTGCTGCACCAGATCGCCACGGCCCGTTCCGCGGAGCTCTTCACGCTGACGGCGCTGCTCGTGACCCTGGCTTCCGCCTTCGGCACCGCGGCCTTGGGTCTCTCGCTCGCCCTCGGCGGCTTCCTCGCCGGGATGATGCTGGCGGAGACCGAGTACCGGCATCAGGTGGAGGCGGACATCCGCCCCTTCCGCGACGTGCTGCTCGGTCTCTTCTTCATCACCGTGGGCATGCTGCTCAACCCGGCGGTGGTGGCGCGCCATTGGCTGCTGCTCGTCGTCGCGGTGACGGGTCTCCTGCTCTTCAAGACCACGCTCATCGCCTTCCTCACGCGCCAACTGGGTTCCGACAACAACGCCGCGCTGCGCACCGGTCTCGTGCTCGCCCAGGGCGGCGAGTTCGGTTTCGCGCTGCTCTCTTTAGGGTTGGCTCAGCACGTGATCCGCGCACCCCTGGCGGAATTCGGGCTCGCCGTCATCGTGGTAAGCATGCTCGCGGGTCCGCTGCTCATCCGCTACAACCGCCGGCTCGCCACCCACTTTTTCCCCGAGAGCGAGTTGGAGGAGCATGACCTCCTGCAACACGACATCGGCCGCCATCAGTTGCACCTCGAGAACCACGTGGTGATCATCGGTTACGGCCGCGTCGGCCAGAACGTGGCGCGCTTCCTGGAGCCGGAAGGTTTCGAGTTCGTGGCGCTGGATCTCGACCCGGTGCGCGTGCGCCATGCCCGCGAGGCCGGCGACCCCGTGTACTACGGCGACGGCACCAACCGCGACGTGCTGCGCGCCGCCGGCGTCGAGCGCGCGCGGGTGTTGGTGATCAGCTACTTCAAGGTCTCGACCGCCTTGAAGATCATCGAGCACGTGAAGAAGCTGCGCCCCGACATCCCCATCCTGGTGCGCACCCGTGACGACTCGGAGCTGGAGAAGCTGCAGGAAGCGGGTGCCACTGAGATCATCCCCGAGACCCTGGAGTCCAGCCTGATGCTGGCCTCGCACCTCCTGCACGTGCTGCATGTGCCCATG
>DASUBN010000249.1:0-2931 GCA_035763245.1 Gammaproteobacteria bacterium
AATTCGTGACCTCGCCTTTCGCGGACGTGCGCCAGACCCTGCTCTCGCTCATGGACATCCACGCCTTCGCCTACGCACACATGGGCGAGGAGATGCTGTGGGCCACCAGCATGCCCTGCCTGTTGGAGGGCGACGAGCGCATCCCCATCGCCCGCTATGGCCGCTCCAACGTGGGGATGATGAAGCACGTCTATCGCCGGGGTCTCGGCTGGCGCTACGGCCGGCCCATGCAGACCATCTCCGGCGTGCACTTCAACTATTCCTTCCCGGAGGCGCTCTGGCCCGCCCTGCAGGCGGCGGAACGCGACCCGCGCCCGCTGCGACAGTTCCGGGATGACTGGTATTTCCGCGCCCTGCGCAACTTCCAGCGCCTCGGCTGGCTCGTGCCCTATCTCTTCGGCGCCTCCCCGGCGGTGTGCAAGAGCTTCCTGAAAGGGCGCGACCTCAAGTTCACCGAGTTCGACGCCCACACCTTCTACGCGCCCTACGGAACCTCCCTGCGCCTGTCCGACATCGGCTACAAGAACAACAACCAGGCGCGCATCGGCGTCACGTACAACAGCCTCGATGACTACATCGCGACCTTGAGCCACGCCATCAGCACGCCGCTGCCCGACTACGAGCGTATCGGCGTCAAGGTGGACGGAGAGTACCGCCAGCTCAACGCCAACATCCTGCAGATCGAGAACGAGTTCTACGGCAGCATCCGCCCCAAGCAGCCCATCGAGCGCGGCGAGCGCGCCACCCTCGCCTTGAAGCGCCGCGGTGTCATGTACCTGGAAGTGCGTGCTCTGGACGTCAATGCCTACGACCCCGTGGGCGCCGACGAGTCGGCGCTGCGTTTCATCGAGGCCCTGCTCGCCTGGTGCCTCTTGAGCGACAGCCCCCCCACCACTCCCGAGGAGCAGGCAGCCGTCGGCGCGAACCAGCTTCGGGTGGCTCGCCTCGGACGGGATCCCAAGCTCGAACTGCAGCGGGACGGCAGGCCCGTAGGCTTGCGGAATTGGGCCCGGGAATTGCTCACGCAGCTGGCGCCGCTCTGCACCCTGCTGGATGGGGATGATGCGGCGCGCCCCTATACCTGCACCCTGGAGACACAGCGCGCGGCGGTGGAGGATGCGGACCTCACCCCCTCGGCGCGGGTCCTGGCGGACATGCGCGCCCACGGCGAGAGCTTCTTCCGCTTCGCGGAGCGCATGTCCGATGCCCACCGCCGGCGCTTCCTGGCTGAGCCCCTGCCCGCCGCGACCGAGGCGCGTTTCGCGGCTCAGGCCGCGGAATCCCTGCGGAAGCAGGCGGCTATCGAGGCGGCTGATAGACTATCCTTCGACGACTACCTCCATCAGTATTTCTCCCAGAGCTGAACCATGAACGCCAAGAACCCCCGCAAGCGCTACGGCATCCGCTGCACCCTGCCCCCTGACGACCCCATGTCCGCCCCGCACCTGCTCGGCCCGGACTGGGAGGCCTACCGCTGGTACGACAGCGAGCAGGAGCGGGACGAGGCCATCGAGGCCTTCAGCCGGGAACACCTCTATTCCCGCCGCGGCGACAAGCCCAGCGTCATCTACGCCAAGGTATCCCGCTAGGCCCCGGAAGCCAGTATGCGGATAGATGTCTTTTCTGATGTGGTGTGTCCTTGGTGCTTCGTGGGCAAGCGCCGGCTGGAAGAAGCGCTCGCGACCGCCGGCATCACGGACGCCGCGGTCCACTACCATGCCTTCCAGCTGAACCCGGACCTGCCTCCGGGCGGCATGGACCGCCAGGAATACATGCGCCGCAAGTTCGGCGAACCCGGGAACGTGGAGCGCATCCACGATCGGGTGCGGGAGGCCGGCAAGAGCGCCGGCATCGAGTTCCGTTTCGACAGGATCACCCGCAGCCCCAATACCTTCGACGCCCACCGCCTGCTGGCCCTCGCGGATTCCCAGGGCAGGCAGGTCGCCCTCAAGGACGCCTTGATGAGCGCCTATTTCCTTGAAGGCCGCGACATAGGCGATCGCACGGTGTTGAGCGACATCGCCGCGAAGGTGGGCATGACCGGCGACGTCCCGGCCTGGCTCGCGGGCGACGCGGCCTCCGATGAGGTGCGCGCCGACCTCATCACCGCCGCAAGGCTTGAGATCAGCGGTGTGCCGTTCTTCATCTTCGGCGGCCGCTATGCGCTCGCCGGCGCCCAGCCGCCCGAGGTCTTCGCCCAGGCCGTTGACGCTGCCCGTCGCCTTCCCGATCCGGAACCCGCCGGACCCATCGGTTAGAATGCGGGGTCGCGCCGACCTGCACGGCGCCCCGGAGATCTGACGTGCTCATGGCCCATGTAGGACTGCTGCTGTTCGCTCTCGTGGTGATCCTCGTGGGCGCGGAGTTCTTCACCAATGCCCTCGAACACATGGGCCAGCGCTTCAGGCTCTCCGAGGGTCTGGTGGGTTCGGTGCTCGCAGCGGTGGCCACGGCCCTGCCGGAGACCGTGGTGCCCATCATCGCCGTGTTCTTCGGCGGCCGGGACCTCGCCATGCGCCAGGACGTGGGCGTCGGCTCCATCCTGGGCTCGCCGCTCATGCTGGCCACCCTCGCGCTTGCGCTCATCGGCCTCTTCACCGGCTTCAAGCGCGGCTGGGGCGCTCCGCTCAAGCCGGAACTCTCCGGCTTGCTGCGCGACCTCGGCTACTTCGTGGTGGCCTATGCCATCGCTTTCATCGGACTCTACGTGCCGCGCCCCTCGGGCGGCATCCATCTCTTGGCCGGCCTGTGCCTGGTGTTCCTCTACGGCTACTACGTGTTCAACACCGTCCAGGCCTCCGCCATCCTGGTGGACAAGGGCCACGGCACAAGCGCCGAGGACCCCCTGCACCTGCGCCGCTTGGGGCTCCCCCACACCCTGGGCTGGGAGTTCGCGCAGCTCGTCTCCGCTGGGGTGCTCATCGTCCTCGG
>DASUBN010000250.1:0-7268 GCA_035763245.1 Gammaproteobacteria bacterium
CAGCGCCATCGCCATCGGCATCGGCATGTCCACCACCACCTTGGCGGTCTACCACGTAATGTCGGGCAACCCCGTCTCCTACAAGAACAGCCAGCTGTACGCCGTGCAACTCGACAGCTGGAGCCCGGACAAGCCTTACAACGATCCGGATGAACCACCCGAGCAGGTGACCTACCTGGATGCCACGGCGCTGATGAAGGCCGCCAAGGCGCCACACCAGAACGCAGCCTTCGTCTCGGCCCTAACGCTGCGACCGGACAACCCGGCCATCAAGCCTTACCTCGTCATCGCGCGAGTGACCTACAACGACTTCTTCTCCATGTTCGACGTGCCCTTCCAGTACGGCACGCCCTGGAGCAAAGACGCGGACGACAGCTCCCAACAAGTGGTGGTGCTGAGCCAAGCCACCAACGAGAAGCTCTTCGGCGGCGCCAACAGCGTCGGCAAGGAGATCACCCTCGACAACCGCCACTTCAAAGTGGTGGGCGTCATCAAAAAGTGGGACCCGCAGCCGAAGTACTACGACCTCAACAACGGTGCTCTGGATGACGGCGAGGACGTATACCTCCCCTTCAGCCTCACCCCGTCCATGCAGCTGCACAGCGCGGGGAACAACAGCTGCTGGAAAGACACGCCGGACAAGACCTTCCAGGGCTATCTCAACTCTGAATGCGTGTGGATCCAGTTCTGGGTGCAGGTGAAGGACAAGGCGGCGGCCGATGACTACCACAGCTTCCTGGACGCCTACGTGCAGGAGCAGAAGAAGATGGGCCGCTTCCCGCGTCCCCTCAACAACCACCTGCGCAACGTGGACGAATGGCTGCACTACGAGAAAGTGGTGCCGCCGGAGGTCAAGGTGCTGGTGGCTCTGTCCTTCATGTTCCTGGCGGTATGCATGTTGAACACCATCGGCCTCATCCTCGCCAAGTTCCTGCGCCGCTCAGGCGAGATCGGCCTGCGCCGGGCGTTGGGCGCGAGCCGCATGGCGCTGTTCCGCCAATACATCGTGGAGACCGGCGTCATCGGCCTGGGCGGCGGCATCCTCGGCATCGGCGTGGGCTGGCTGGGGCTCTTCGGCCTGCGGCATCTGCTCTCAGGCGATCCCGGCAAGGCCGCGCACCTGGACTGGACCATGACCGGCGTCGGCCTGCTCCTGGCGGTCGTTGCCAGCATCCTGGCCGGCCTCTATCCCGCCTGGCGGGTGGTGCGCATCCCGCCCGCCCTCTACCTCAAGGTCCAGTGAGGAGGACCACCATGGAAATCCGCCCCATCCTGAGCGCGCTGCTGCGCAACAAGACCGGCGCCATCCTCATCGCCCTGCAGATCGCGCTGACCCTGGCCATCATCTGCAACGCGGTGTTCATCATCCATGACCGCATCGTGAAGATGGACCGGCCCACCGGCATCGACGTGGACAACATGTTCGTGGTGGACATGAGCGCCTATACGCCCGATTACAACGCGACGGCCGCAATCAAGGACCACCTCGACCTGTTGCGCGGCATCCCGGGTGTCGTGGATGCTTCGCCGAGCCAGGCTATCCCCCTGAGCGGCGGAGGCTGGAGCAGCAGCTTCGCCACCGTGCCCGACAGCAAGGGCAATGACGTCGACGCCGGGGTCTTCCACGTGGACGAGCACGGCCTGAACACCCTCGGGACGAGGCTCGTCGAAGGCCGCAACTTCACCCACGAGGAGATCCAGTACCAGAACCCGGACACCTACGTCCACCCGAGCATCGGCATCGTCAGCCGCGCCATGGCGGAGAAGCTGTTCCCGGGCCAGGACCCGATCGGCAAGGTGCTCTACGAGAACAACCCGCGCACCATCACCATCATCGGCGTGGTGGATACCCTGGAAGGCTACTGGCCGAGTTGGGAAGGCTTCGAGCGCCAGATCATCCTCCCCACGGTCTTCGTCCGGCCCAACACCCGCTACCTGGTACGCACTCTGCCGGGGCAGCGGACGGCGGTCATGAAGGTGGCGGAGCAGAAGCTCGGCGACTCGCACGACGGCGACTTCCTGCGTCACATCCGCACGCTGAATTACTACATGGACAGCGCTTACGAGGGCGACCACGCCATCACCGTCATGCTCTCGGTGATGAGCGGGCTGATCCTGGCGATCACCGCCCTCGGCATCGTGGGCCTGGCGAGCTTCAGCGTGAGCCAGCGCACCAAGCAGATCGGTACGCGCCGCGCGCTCGGGGCGCGCCGCGCCGACATCGTGCGCTACTTCATGACCGAGAACTGGCTCATCACCAGCATCGGCGTGATCCTGGGCAGCGCCTTCGCTGTCGCGCTCAACTACTGGCTGGTGGTGCTGTTCAAGGTATCGCCCATCTCCTGGTATTACATCCCGGTGGGCGTCCTGTGCCTTTGGGCGCTGGGACTCGCGGCGGTGCTTGGGCCCGCGTTGCGCGCGGCGGCCGTTCCGCCCGCCATCGCGACGAGAAGTGTCTGACGGGGATATAAAACGCTTAGACTGGGAGCGGGCGGTGGAACGCCCGCTCCAGGCTCCAGGAGAGCGGCTACACGATGGACAAGATCCTCGTCATAGACGACAACCGCGCCATCTGCGAGGCGCTGGCGCTGCTCTTCGATCTGCACGGTTTCAGGACCGACACCGCGCTCTCGCCTGACGAGGGCCTGAAGCGCCTCGCCAAGGGCGACGTGGGCCTCGTGATCCAGGACATGAACTTCACCGGCGCCAACACCTCCGGCACCGAGGGCTCGACGCTCTTCCGCGAAGTGCGCCGCCGGCATCCGGACCTGCCTATCATCCTGCTCACCGCTTGGACCCACCTTGAGGACGCGGTGGAACTGGTGAAAGCCGGGGCCGCCGACTACCTGGCGAAGCCTTGGGACGACGCGAAGCTCGTCACAACCGTCAAGAACCTCGTGGCGCTCGGCCGCCTGCAGCGGGAGCAGCGGCGCCAGCAGGGCGAGCAACGCGCTGCCCGCGAGGCGCTGGCCGCCCGCTTCGACCTCTGCGGCATCGTCTACGAAAGCGCCGCCATGCAGCAGGTGATGGCCATCGCCACCCAGGTGGCCCACGCCGACGTGCCGGTGGTGATAACCGGCCCGAACGGAGCCGGCAAGGAGATGATCGCCGACATCATCCACGCCAACTCACGGAACAGCGACGGCCCCCACGTCAAGGTGAACATGGGCGCGCTGCCGGCGGAGCTCATGGAGAGCGAACTGTTCGGCGCCGAGGCCGGCGCCTATACCGGCGCGCAGAAGGCGCGGCCCGGCCGCTTCGAAGCCGCCGACGGCGGCACTCTGTTCCTTGACGAGATCGGCAACCTGCCGCTGGCGGGTCAGGTGAAACTCTTGCGCGTGCTGCAGACGGGCGAGTTCGAGCGCCTGGGCAGCAACCAGACCCGGCGCGTGAAAGTGCGCATCGTGGCGGCCACCAACAGCGACCTGCAAGCGGCCATCGCCGAAGGTCGCTTCCGGGAGGACCTCTTCTACCGCCTCAACGTCATCGAGATCCGCGTGCCGCCGCTCGCCGAGCGGCGCGAGGACGTGCTGCCCCTGGCGCGGGCCTTCCTGGCAGGGCGCCACAGCCTGAACCCCGAGGCGGAGCAGGCGCTCAAGTCACACCCCTGGCTCGGCAACGTGCGCGAGCTGCAGAACTGCATGCGCCGCGCGGCGCTCCTGGCGCAGGGTCCGGTCATCGGCACCGAGGCTCTGGGACTCACCCAGGGCCGGACGCCGTTGCCTCCCGCGGCGCCCGCCGAACCCAGCCGTGCCGACATCGAGAGCGTGCTGGTGCGCCACGCGGGTGTCATCGCTGCCGCAGCCCAGGAACTAGGTATCAGCCGCCAGGCGCTCTACCGGCGCATGGAAAAGTACGGCATACAGAAGAACTGATTCTCCACGCGCGACGCGAAGGTTACACTCCCCGGCGTGAAACCGTATCAGTCCCTCGAGGGCAAATTCGCGCTGTTCGCCTGCGTGCTGGTGTCCGCCACCGCGGCAGTGACCGCCCTGCTCGCCCGCTACACGGAAGCCTGGCTGGCCTTGAGCATTGCCCTGGCGGTCTCGGTGCCCTTGACGGTCTACGCCGTGAGCCGGTTCATGCGCCCCATCAACCGGCTCATCACTGCGCTGGACGACGGTATGGCGAGCTTCCAGGACGGTGACTTCAGCATCAGCCTCGATTCACGGCGTCAGGACGAGCTCGGCTCCCTGGTTCGCCACTACAACGCCACCGGCGACATCTTGAGACGCGAGCGCCAGAACCTCTACCAGCGGGAGCTCTTGCTGGACACGGTGATCCAGACCACACCCTGGGCGCTGGTACTCGCCAACGCCAACGACCGGGTGGTGTACAGCAACCTGGCGGCACGGCAACTCTTCCATCAGGGCCGCAAGTTGGAAGGCCACGCCTTCGCCACGTTGCTGGACGAGGTGCCGGATAGCTTGCGCGAGGCCGTGGTGCGCGGCCGTGACGGCATGTTCAGCATGCAGCAGGAGGGGGAGGACGAGATCTATTACCTGAGCCGCGAGCGCTTCACCCTGAACGCCCAGCGCCATACCCTCTATCTTTTCAAGCAACTCACCAGAGAACTCAACCGCCAGGAAGTGGCCATCTGGAAGAAGGTGATCCGGGTCATCAGCCATGAGCTCAACAATTCCCTGGCACCCATCTCCTCCATGGCTCATTCCGGCGGCATCCTGTCGCGGGATCTGGCCTCGCCGCGCCTGGACGACGTGTTCGCAAGCATCGAGGAGCGGGCGCAACACTTGAAGAGCTTCATCGACGGTTACGCGCGCTTCGCCAAGTTGCCCGCACCGCGTCTGGCGGAAGTATCCTGGGAGCACTTCCTGGCCTCGCTGCGCGCACTCGCGCCCTTCTCGCTGGAAGGCACGCTACCCGAGGCCCCAGGCGGTTTCGACCCCAGCCAGATGCAGCAGGTGCTCATCAACCTGCTCAAGAATGCGCACGAGTCCGGCTCGCCTGAGACCGCCGTGACCTTGCGTGTGCGCCAGGACAGCGAGGGCCTGAGGCTCGATGTGACCGATGCCGGCCCCGGCATGCCGCCTGAAGTGCTGGAACAGGCGCTCCTGCCCTTCTATTCCACCAAGCAGTCCGGCACGGGCCTGGGGCTGCCGCTCTGCCGCGAGATCGTGGAAGCGCACGGCGGGAGACTTAGCTTGGCTAATCGGGCAGAAGGTGGACTAATCGTCAGCATCTGGCTACCTCAGCCCAACTGAACTACTCCCGCCATGCCCCTATCGTGTGCTTGAAAAATCCATCCCAGAATCTTTCGGACCTGGCGGATCCAGCACATTTTCGGACTTGCATACGCAGAATCAGGCGTAACGCTTGGTTCTGCGCGCGGCACATCCTTGTGCCGCAGTCTTCTTATTTCAACTCCGAATTCAATCTCTCCAGCAGACCAAGCGCCTGGCCGAGATAGCCTCCGCCGAACAGGTTGAGGTGGTTCAGCACGTGATATAGATTGTAGAGGTCGCGGCGCACGCGGTAGCCGGGATCCAGCGGCGCATGGGCGCGATAGGCCGCGTAGAACTCCGGACCGAATCCACCGAAGAGTTCGGTCATGGCGAGGTCCGTCTCCCGGTCGCCGTGATACACCGCCGGATCGAACACTGCGCACCCGCCGTCCACGAGCACACCCCAGTTTCCGCCCCAGAGGTCGCCGTGCAGCAACGAAGGCCTGGGGGGGTGGCCCGCGAACAACCGCGGCAGATCGGCGGCGAGCGCCGCGCCCTGCTCCTGCAGGCGGCCCCGGTAGCCGTTCTCGGCGGCGAGGCGCAGCTGGAACATGAGCCGTTGTTCCCTGAAGAAGCCGACCCAGTCCGCCGTGGGCGTGTTGAACTGCGGCGTGGCGCCGATGAAATTGTGACGCGGCCAGCCGTACCCGGCGGCGGGCGCGAGGTGCAACCGCGCGAGCGCCTCGCCGAGGCGCGCGCCGGCTTGGGCGCTCCGCCCGGCGAGTTCCAGCCATTCGGTGACCAGGAACCCTTCTCGGCCGCCGTCCGCCACCTCGACCCGCGGCACCCGCACCGTCGCCGTCGCGGCGAGTGCCTCAAGCCCATCCGCCTCTGCCGCCAACACCGCGCCTTCGCCGGTCTTCACGAACCAGGACTCGCCGCCCGCCCTGAGGCACCAGCGTGCGCCGCCCACACCGGCTCCCAGGGCCCGCCAGGCCACGGGCTCAGGGAGCGGCCGCGTCTCCCGCAAGCGCTCTTCCACCCGTGTCTGCCAGCCCTGGGATCCCACGTCTCGAACCCTTAGCAAGCCTCGTGTCCCGGGGTTAGTATGAAGCGTGCGCCGGGCCGCCGGCGACCACGATCAACCAATCCACAGGGGGTTCCCATGCTGAGGACTTCGTTCCTGCTCGCCGCGACCGCGCTGGCCCTGCCGGCGCTGGCGGATACCCACATCGCCTACGTGAGCGACAACGGCCAGCCGTCGTCCCAGATCTACGTCAAGGGCGGCAAGGTGCGCATGGAGAGCGGCTCCCAAGAGCGCAGCGTCGCCATCTACGACGCCGCCAGTAACACCATCACGGTGCTCATGCCCGAGAAGAAGCAATACATGGTGTTCGACCAGAAGGCGGCCGCGCAGATGGGGGCGCAGATGAACGCGGCCCAGCAGCAGACGCAGGGGGCGAACGCCCAGATGCAGGCCGCCATGCAGGCCCACCAGAGCCAGATGGACGAAGCCAACCGGCAGATGCAGGCGGCGATGGCGAAGATGTCGCCGGAACAGCGTGCTCAGATGGAACAGATGATGGCGGCCCATGGCGGCGCGAACCCGGGCGCCATGGCCGGCACCCAGGGCGGTGGCGATGCAGGCTTCCAGGCGAAGGACTTGGGCACCACCGAGACCATCGCGGGCCATAGCTGCAAGGACGTGCAGATGATGATGGGCAGCCGACCCATCTCCACCGCCTGCGTGATGTCCTCCATGGCGGGGCTCGGCATACCGAGTTCCGACCTCAAGACCCTCGAGGACATGCGCGAGGGCATGCGAAAGCTCGTCTCCCAGATGGGTCCCATGGCCCAAGGCATGTCGGGGATGATGAATCAGGGTTTCGCCTTGAAGACCACGCGCCAGAGCTACCAGGGCTATAACCGCGTGACCGTGACCGACACCTTCAAGTCCGTGTCCACAAGCGGGCTCCCCGCTTCCCTGTTTGAGGTGCCCACCGGTTACAGCCAGACCAACATGCAGGAGATGATGCAGCGCAGCCATCCCTAAGCGTCCGCGCACAGACACAGAGGGCGCGGATC
>DASUBN010000251.1:0-4870 GCA_035763245.1 Gammaproteobacteria bacterium
CCGAAAGGTGCGCCGCCGCCAGATGCTGCAGCCACTGCTTGTCCAGGCTGCGCAGCAGGTCGGCCGCCTGATGGTTGCTGAGATGCCCCAGGGGGCCGCCTACCCGCTGCTTCAGGGAAGGTGGATAAGGGCCGTCCTCCAGCATCTCCCGGTCGTGGTTGCACTCCAGGAGCAGCGCGGCGCAGCCGCTGAACATGCGGCGCATGTGGGCTGTCACGCTGCCGACGTCCGTGAGCAGGCCGAAGCGATGTGATCCGCCATCGAACAGGAACTGCACCGGCTCCCGGGCATCGTGGGGCACGGTCACGGGGGTCACCTGGATGTCGCCGATCACGAAGCGCCGCTCGCTCTCGAAGGGTTCGGCGATCTCGAAACCGAGCTTCATGCACGCGGCGCGGGTACCCGCGGTGCAGCGCACCGGCATGCCGTGACGTGAGGCGAAGCGCACCACTCCCGAGGCATGGTCGCTATGCTCGTGGGTCACGAGCAGGGCCGCGATGGAAGCGGGTTCCACGCCCAGGCGGGCGAGACGCAGCTCGGTCTCGGAAGCGGAGAAGCCGCAGTCCACCATGAGGATGGTGTCTCCGGCCTGGATGAGGGTGGCGTTGCCTCGGCTGCCGCTGCCCAGGGAGGCGAAGCGCACGCTTTATTTCTTGCCGGGGGTGTAGAGTGGGACCGGGAACTGGCTCACGTTGCCGCCGCCCTCGATGGTCACGATCTTGGCCGTGCCTTCCCGGGCCACCTCGTCGATGCGCACCACCGAGTGCATGGGGATGAAACTCTTCTTCACCCCCTCGAACTCGGTCTTCAGCTTCTCCTCGCCAGGATCGACCACCACGCCGCCACGCTCCCCGAACACCATCTGCTCGATCTCGATGAACCCCCAGAAGCCGTCCTGGCTCACCTTGCGGGCATAGACCTCATAGAGCTTGCCCTGGTTCATGAAGATGACTTTGTAGATGTGGCGTGCGGCCATGGTGCGTATGAAGAGATTGGATTATCTCTAGTCTAGCGGAAAGCAGAAGATATGGCGGAGAGGGTGGGATTCGAACCCACGTGGGGCGTTTAGCCCCCAACCGATTTCGAGTCGGTGCCGTTGTGACCGCTTCGGTACCTCTCCATGAGAGGGCGGTTATTTTAGCCCATAGCCCTCAACCACCAAAGCCTTTTCAGCGGCGCCGGGCAAAAAAGCCTTTCAAGAGCGCACCGCACTCCTCCGCCAGCACACCCCCCTCCACCTCCAGCCGGTGGTTGAGAGCATCGGCCTGCGCCAGGTCGAACACTGAGCCTGCGGCACCGGTCTTGGGATCAGCCGCACCATATACCAACCGCTTCACCCGGGCATGCACCATGGCGCCGGCGCACATGGCACAGGGTTCGAGGGTCACGTAGAGCGTGGTGTCCATGAGCCGGTAGTTGCCGAGCGCCGCCGCGCCGGCGCGTAGCGCCGCGATCTCCGCATGGGCGGTTGGGTCATGGGCGCCGATGGGGTGATTCCAGCCCGCGCCGATGACCGCGCCATCCTTCACGAGTACCGCACCTACCGGCACTTCGCCTGCGGTCTCAGCCTGCCGGGCGAGCATCAGCGCTTCGCGCATGAACTGTTCGTCGCTGGGATTCATTCCCATTCGATGGTCGCAGGTGGCTTGCCGGAGATATCGTAGACCACCCGCGAGATGCCCGGCACCTCGTTGCACACGCGCCGTGCTACCTTGTCCAGGAAGTCGTAGGGAAGGTGCGCCCAGCGGGCGGACATGAAGTCGATGGTCTCCACTGCCCTCAAGGCCACCACGTACTCGTAACGCCGCCCGTCCCCTTGCACACCCACGGATTTCACCGGCAGGAACACCGCGAAGGCCTGGCTCACCTTGTCGTAGAGCCCGTCTCGGCGCAGCTCATCTATATATATATGGTCGGCCCGGCGCAGCAGATCCGCGTACTCCTTCTTCACCTCACCCAGGATACGCACCCCGAGCCCGGGCCCCGGGAAGGGATGCCGGTAGACCATCTCATGGGGGAGCCCCAGCTCCACGCCGATCTTGCGTACCTCGTCCTTGAAAAGCTCCCGCAAGGGCTCCAGCAGCTTGAGCTGCATGTGAATCGGCAGCCCGCCCACGTTATGGTGCGACTTGATCACGTGCGCCTTGCCGCTGGCGGCAGCGGACTCGATCACGTCCGGATAGATGGTGCCCTGAGCTAGCCACTTGGCATCGCTTATCTTGGCCGCCTCTTCTTCGAAGATCTCCACGAACAGCTTGCCGATGATCTTACGCTTCTGCTCCGGGTCCGCGATACCGGCAAGCGTTTTCAGGAAGCGTTGCTCCGCATCCACTCGGATCACGTGCACTCCCATGTGCTTGGCGAAGGTCGCCATCACCTGGTCGCCTTCGTGCAGGCGCAGGAGTCCGGTGTCCACGAACACGCAGGTGAGCTGCTTGCCGATAGCCTTGTGCAAGAGAGCTGCCACCACCGAGGAATCCACGCCCCCCGAGAGTCCGAGCAGCACGTGGTCCCGGCCCACCTTGGCGCGCACCGATGTCAGGCTGTCCTCGATGATGCGGCCGGAATTCCACAGCGCCTTGCAACCGCAGATGTCCAGCACGAAGCGCGAGAGGATCTTCCCGCCCTGCAGCGTCTGGGTGACCTCGGGGTGGAACTGCACGCCGTAGAAGCGCCGCGCTTCGTCGGTCATGGCGGCACAGGACGCATCCTTGGAGACACCGGTGCGCACGAACCCGGGCGGCAACTCGGTCACCGAATCACCGTGGTTCATCATCACTTCGAGGTTGGGCTTGCCGCCCTCGCTGCCGTCGCTGATGCCGTCCAGGAGCCGCGAGGGCGCGGTGACGGTCATGCGCTCCATGCCGAACTCCCGGTGTGTGCCGGGCAGTACCTTGCCGCCGAGCTGGGCCGCCATGTCCTGCATGCCGTAGCAGATGCCGAGCACCGGCACGCCGAGCCCGAACATCGCCTTCGGCGACTTCGGCGTGGCATTGCCCACCACAGACTCAGGTCCGCCGGAGAGGATCACCCCGCGCGGCTTGAACTCCCGCAGCGCCCGCTCGTCCAGGTCCGGGGTGCGGATCTCGCAGAACACGCCGATCTCGCGCACCCTGCGTGCGATCAGCTGGGTCCACTGGGAGCCGAAATCCAGGATCAGGATACGGTCGGCATGGATGTCTGACTGGCTCATGGCATCCTCTGTCTCAGATAGCTCGAAGGCCGCTGGGCGGCCTTCGTTGTCATTCACTCCGAACGGTAATTCGGTGCTTCCTTGGTGATGGTCACGTCGTGGACATGGCTCTCACGCATGCCCGCTCCCGTGATGCGCACGAACTGCGGCCGCGTGCGCATGGTGGCCACGTCCTTGGAGCCGGTATAGCCCATGCTGGAACGCAGGCCGCCCATGAGCTGGTGCACGATGGCGACGAGTGAGCCCTTGTAGGGTACCCGGCCTTCGATGCCCTCCGGCACCAGCTTCTCCACTTCCTCGGTGGGGTCCTGGAAATAGCGGTCGGCGGAACCCTGCTTCTGGGCCATGGCGCCGAGCGAGCCCATGCCGCGATAGGATTTGTAGGAGCGACCCTGATACAGCTCCACTTCGCCCGGAGCCTCCTCGGTGCCCGCCAGCAACCCGCCGATCATCACCGAATAGGCACCGGCGGCGATGGCCTTGGCCAGGTCGCCGGAATAGCGGATGCCGCCGTCGGCGATGAGCGGCACCCCTTGCTTCGCGAGCGCCTCGGCCACGGTGGCCACGGCGGAGATTTGCGGCACGCCCACGCCCGCCACGATGCGGGTAGTGCAGATGGAACCGGGTCCGATGCCCACTTTCACGCCGTCGGCGCCGGCGTCCACCAGTGCCTTGGCGGCCTCGGCGGTCACGATGTTGCCGCCGATCACCTGCACGTCGGAGTGTTGCTTCTTGATACGGGCAACCCGGTCCAGTACGCCCTTGCTGTGGCCGTGCGAAGTGTCTACCACGACCACGTCCACCCCCGCCTCCACCAGCGCGGCCACACGCTCGTCGGTGTCGGCGCCGGTGCCCACCGCCGCGCCCACGCGCAGGCGGCCGTGCTCGTCCTTGCAGGCGTTCGGATAGTCCTTGGCCTTCTGGATGTCCTTCACGGTGATCATGCCGCGCAGCTGGAACTTTCCGTCCACCACCAGCACCTTCTCGATGCGGTGCTGGTGCAGCTTGGCGAGCACCTCATCCTTCTCAGCGCCCTCGCGCACGGTCACCAAACGGTCCTTGCCGGTCATGATCTTGGAGATGGGTTCGTCGTAGCGAGTCTCGAAGCGCAGGTCGCGGCTCGTGACGATGCCGACGAGCTGCTGGCCGTCCACAACCGGCACGCCGGAGATCTCGTGGGCGCGCGTCAGGCGTAGCACCTCGCCGACGGTGGTGTTGGGGGTGACGGTGAAGGGGTCCTTGATGACGCCGCTCTCGAACTTCTTCACCATGCGCACCTGGCGTGCCTGCTCTTCGGCGGTCATGTTCTTATGCACGATGCCGATGCCGCCTTCCTGGGCTAGCGCGATGGCGAGCCGGGCCTCCGTGACCGTGTCCATGGCGGCCGAGACCAGCGGGATGTTGAGCTTGATGTGGCGGGTGAGCTGGGTGGAGAGATCCACGTCGCGGGGCAGGACGTCCGAGTAAGCCGGCACAAGGAGAACGTCGTCGAAGGTGAGGGCTTCCTGGACGATGCGCATGCGGGCTCCGGGGCTGCGTTGCGGTAAATTTTGGAATTATACCATTTTGGAGAATCCCGCGTCCCACCCTGCTTCCGCCTCCCCCACGCCGCCGCTATGATGGGCCGTGGCCAACACACCCGAAAGCCCCGGACTTTTCCCCGAGCGCCATGTCTAC
>DASUBN010000252.1:0-5086 GCA_035763245.1 Gammaproteobacteria bacterium
CGGTGGCGTTCTCGAGGTAGATCCTCCGATTCTCGCTTGCGGCGGCGGCCGGCGCTGCAGAGACGGGCGCGGGAGTAGCGGATGGGATGAGATCGAGATCCCCATCCTGGTCTGCCTGCGCTGCGCCGCCCCACAGCAAGGCCATGAGGAGCAAGCTCGCACGGAGCGGCACTTTCATTTGATCTCGAGACGCGGCAGGTAATCCCGCTGGAACCACAGGTCCGGGATGTCCTGGTAGCGGTAATCGCTGGAGGTGGCGATGGTCGCGAGCGAGGTGTCCACCGCGTCGATGATGACCGCCTGGGTGGGCCGCAGGTGGCCCAGTTCCTCGGTGTAGCCGCGGTAATAGACGATCTTCAGCAGCCGGCCGCTGTCGGAATAGAACTTGCCCTTCACCGGCATGTAGCTCCCCTGCTCCACCCAGTACTCCACCCGGCTATAGGTGGCGAGGTTGTCGGCCGCCTTGAGCTCCAGGTGCCAGCAATCGCGCTTCGCGTGGGCGGCGTCCTCGATGCTCTCGGTGCCGGCGATGTTGGCCGTGTAATCCAAGGCCAGGTTCACCGTGAGTACATCGCCGATGGCCGCCTGGCCCACCAGCTGCTGCTGCGGGGAGATGCGCACGCTGGTCTTGGAGGCCGGGTCGTAGAACCACAGCGCGCCCCCGCCCAGGAGCACGCGCTTGCCGGCGTCCCGCGCCGGAGCCACATACTGCACGAGGTTGCGGAATTGGCCGCTGACGGGGTCCACCTTGGAGTACACGTCCAGGGTGGTCTGGTCCCGTTCCACACCCGACACGTAGGCGGTGAGCGTAGTGATGTTGTGGAACGGCCGCTTGGGATTGCGCACCTCGTCGGTCTTGGCGACGATCTCCTGCGCGGTCTCGGCGTAGACCACTCCTGAGAGCGTGAGCAGCAGGACCGCGGCGGAGAGGCGGGTTGCGATGCGATGCATGTCCATGGTGGCCTCCGTTCAGACGTGGCGCAGGGCGTCCACGACCGAGAGTCGCGCGGCGCGGTTGGCGGGGATGAGGGCGGCAAAGGTCGCCACCAGCACCAGGGTGATCCAGGTGCCGACCAGGAGGCCCGGCTTGCCGAACATGTCCACGCGTAGCGGCACGGGGTTGGCGTTGCCCGGCGGGATCCAAGTGAGCCCGGCGTGGTTGATGGACAGAGCGATGACGACCGCTACCAGGGTGCCGAAGGCCGTGCCAAGCACGCCGATGAGCATGCCCTCGGACACGAACTGCAGGCGGATGCCGCCCGGGCGCACGCCCATGGCGCGGGTGGTGCCGATCTCGTTGGTGCGCTCCATGACGTTCATGGTCATGGTGTTGACCACTGCGAACAGCACGATCATGCCCATGACCATGGCGATGAACAGGAAGATGCCGCTGAACATCTTCACCACCTGGCCGTAGAACGGGTTGAGGTCGCCGAAATCCTTGATCTCGAGATCCAGGCCGTGCTGCTTGAACAACTCGGCGAGCTGGGCGCGGGCCGCCGGCATGTCCTCGCTGCGTTTCAGCTGCAACACGATGCCCGTGGCCTTGTGCTCGCCGCGGCCGTAGACCAGCTGCTGGGCGAGCCCGAGGTTCATGGCGATGAAGTTGTCGTCCAGCTCCCGTACACCCTGACGCTCGACGCCGGCGACCGCGAGGCTGACCACGTTCGGCGTGCCGCCGGCAGTGGCCGCCAGGAGATCGAGTTGCGGCACGGCCGGGGTGGTAGCGGCTCTGCCCCCATTATCCTGCTGGGCGAGGTTGACGAGATCCTTGTTGACAGTCGATCCGGCGCGTGCTGAAGCGACCTCCTGGGCCGCCGGCATGGGCGGGCAACTGGCCAGCTTCAGGGGGCCGCAGAGCCCCAGCATCCGTGCAAGCCCGAAGCCCACGAGTCCGCGGCTCAAGTCAGCGTCGCTCATGCCGGGCTCGGGCGCCTTGGTGCTACCCGTATGGAACTCGTCCCATTGCCCCATCCGGTCCCGGTCTGAGGGGATGAAGCCCTCCCCCAGGAAGGTCTTGGAGGCGTCCACCGAGCCCGAGAAGTTGCCGGCGATGCCCACCAGCGACTGGGTCGGTGTCAGCACGTTGATCATGGGCTTCAGCACCGGGTCCCCGGCGATGAGACCCATCACGTCCTGGTAGTGGTCGATGCCGTAGCCGGCAGGGTTGCCGGGCCCGAACAGGAAATAACCCTTGTGGAACACCGTAAGGTGTCCGTTCTGCTGCACGCTGCCGGTCTCAAGCCCGGCGAAGATGTAGCCGACGTAGCCGCCGAACAGGAGCATGGCCATGGCGCCGGCAGCCACCGCCGAGCCCGTCATGAGCGAGCGGCGGCGGTTGCGCAGGATGTTGCGGAAGATGATTTTCCAGAGGAAGCTCATTGCAGTGCTCCTGTCCGATGCTCGACGATCTCGCCGTCGCGGATGGTGAAGATCTCGTCCGCATGGGAGATGAGCTGGGGATCGTGGCTGGCGAAGATGAAGGTGGTGCGCGATTCGGTCTGCACCTGGCGCATGAGCCTTAAGATGGCGGCGCCGGTGGCGCTGTCCAGGTTGGCCGTGGGCTCGTCGGCGAGCACAATCTGCGGCCGCTTCACCAGGGCGCGGGCGATGGCCACCCGTTGCTTCTGGCCGCCGGAAAGCTCATTGGGGCGCTGCTCGGCCTGGTCCACGAGTCCCACCGCAGCCAGCATCTCGAGGGTGCGCTTGCGGCGTTCGCCGGCAGGGACGCCCACGAGCAGCAGGGGATATTCCACGTTCTCGTAGGCGGTGAGCACCGGCACCAGGCTGAAGCTCTGGAAGATGAAGCCGATGTTGCGGGCGCGGAAGTCGGCGATCTCGTCCGCGTCGAGCACGGTCACATCCTGGCTGCAGACCTCCAGGATGCCGCTCGTCGGAGTGTCGATGCACCCGATGAGGTTCAGCAGCGTGGTCTTGCCGCTCCCGGAGGCGCCGATGAGGGTCGAAAACCGGTGGTAAGGAACCTCCAGGTTCACGGCCTTGAGGGCCGGCACTTCGATCGCGCCGGCGCGGTAGGTCTTGGCGACTTGGCTCAGGTGGACCGCCACGCGGGCGCTGTCCGCGGATGGCGCGGGCTTGGCCGAGGCGGCGCGTTGGAGGGTGGCGATCATGATGGGGTTCCTTCTAGTTTGCGGTACCGCTAGGTACCATCGTGGGATGAGAGTGTGGTACCATTTGGTACCGAATGTCAATAGGGACAGCGATGACCAAACGGAAAGCGCCAAGCCGGCGCAAACGCAGCGGCGACGAAGAGGAGGTGCGCGGACGCATCCTGGATGCCGCGTTCATGGCCTTCAAGGAGAACGGATACGCGGTTACCAGCACGCTGGAGATCGCCACCCGCGCGCGCGTCTCGAAGCGCGAGCTGTATGCCCTCGTCGGCAACAAGGAAGAGATGCTCAAGGCCTGTGTCACCCGCCGCGCCAAGCGGCTGCAGGCCTCGCCCGAGCTCCCCCTGCCACGGGACCGGGAGACCCTGGAGAAGGTGCTGGTCGCCATCGGCACCCAGCAGCTCCGGGAGGTCAGCGCCCCGCCGGTCGTGGCGGTGTTCCGGCTGGCCATCGGCGAGGCGATCCACGCCCCGGAGGTGGCTCGGATACTCAGGTCCATCGGGATCGAGACCGCGCGAGCAGCCTTGCGGGAATTCATGACCCGCGCGCTGGAGTCCAAGCTGCTGGAGGGCGAGGCCGAGGAACTGGCCGAGCAGTTCAACGCCCTGCTCTGGGGGTACCTGATGATGGACCGCCTGCTCGGGATGGCCGAGCAACCGGCCGAGCATGAGCTCGCGGCCCGCGCCCGCGCCGCCGTCACTGTCTTCCTGCGGCTCCATCACCAGCCTAGACCCTAGCCAGGATCAGCTCTTCATCTTAGTGCGATCCAGCCGTGCGGAGCACGGTCGGACTCGCGCACGCCGGCCGATGCACCACACCGCACACTTATGTTCCTGATTCGTCGATTGAATCAACAGCTTGGCAAACAAGCAACAAGACCGCGAGGGAACTTTAGAAACTACTAAAGGCCTTACTCATGTCGTGGCCGCACGCGCGGCTTCGGCACCTAGCCAGCGTACGTGCTGCCCACCCAGGAGAGAGATCATGTATACGCACAAGCTCGTTCATATGAGACATGTGATCTTGGCAGCGGGCCTACTGGCTTCGATGGCATCGGTACCCATTAGCGCCGCACCGGGCTATGCGGCGACGGCACCCACCGCGGAGAGCGCGCTCGCGGCAGACCAGCAGCTCGCCACCGCGATGCGTAACAACGATTCCGCGGGCATCGAGAACATGCTGGATGACGACTGGATCGTGGTGGCAAGCAGCGGCGGCATAGGCGAGGGGAAAAACGTATTCCCGGACGGGATCAAGTCGGGATATTTGACCCGCAAGACCTTCGCGCTCGTGGACCCGCGGGTGCGGCTCTATGGCAACACGGCGCTGGTGACCAGCAAGGTGAAGCTTTCCGGCGTGTTCGGGGGCAAGCCCTTCGACATCATGGAGCGCCAGACCGACGTGCTGGTGTGGAAGGACGGCGCCTGGAAGTGCGTCCTGACCCACGAGACGAAGTTCGACATGCCGGCGAAATCCCAGGCTTAAACATCGAGGGAGCAAGCAATGAATACGTCTCTTCGATTCATCCTGATAGCCCTCGCTGCCATGGCAGCGACAGGGCCCTCGGCGGCAGAGGGTACGGCGCCGGCCGAGATCGCGAACGACATGGACGGCGCGCCCAAGAAACCCATCGTGGTGGAGTTCGTCGTCACCGACGGCGCCGACCTGATCGACTTCGCCGGGCCGGCGGAGGTGTTCAACTTCGTCCGGCTCCCCGGCCAACCCAACGATTCGCCTTATGTGGAGTACATCGTCTCCGACAAGCTGGATCCCGTGAAACTCCTGGGCGGCTCTGACAACTACGATCCCACGAAATTCCAAGGGGGCTTCGTAGTGACACCGGACTACACGTTCGACACGGCCCCTCCGGCAGACCTCGTCTTCGTCGGTGGGCAGGCCCGCTATAGCCCGAGCCAGAAAGAACTCGACTGGCTGCGCGCGCGCCACGACGGGAA
>DASUBN010000253.1:0-2902 GCA_035763245.1 Gammaproteobacteria bacterium
CACCAACGCCGACGGTGCCCACATCACCCAGCCCCAGAAGGAGACCATGGCGGAGGTGATGCGCCTCGCGCTCGAAGACGCCGGGCTCGCACCCGCCGCCGTGGGATACGTGAACGCCCACGGCACTGCCACCGATCGCGGCGACGTGGCGGAATCGGAGGCCACGCAACAGGTCTTCGGCAAGCGCATGCCCATCAGCTCCCTGAAGAGCTACTACGGCCATACCTTGGGGGCCTGCGGTTCCCTCGAGGCCTGGCTCAGCATCGAGATGATGCGCGAGGGCTGGTTCGCCCCCACCATCAACCTGGAGAACGTGGACCCGGCCTGCGCCGAGCTGGACTACATCATGGGCGAAGGACGGCCGCTCGAGGTGGAATGCCTGATGTCCAATAACTTCGCGTTTGGCGGGATAAACACGAGCCTCATCTTCAGGCGCTGGTCTTAGCTTCAGCAGCCTGCAACGGGGTGCTGATACAATCTCCTTCCGTCCCCAGGCCTGAAACCCCCATGCAGCAGCCCGAAGCAGGCATCACCCATTTCGGCTATGAAGAGGTCGCCGTCGGCGACAAGGCCGGGCGCGTACGCCAGGTGTTCGAGTCGGTGGCGGACCGCTACGACCTCATGAACGACCTGATGTCCTTCGGCATGCACCGCCTCTGGAAGCGCTTCGCCCTCTCCCAGACGGGCCTGAAGCGCGGCCAGAGCGCCCTGGATGTGGCCGGCGGCAGCGGCGACCTGGCGCGCGGGCTCGTGGGACAGGTCGGCGAGATGGGTTGCGTTCTGCTCACCGACATCAACGCCGCCATGCTCGAGCAGGGTCGCCGCCGCCTGGTGGACGCGGGCCTCTCCAGCAGCGTGCGCTATCTTCAGGCGGATGCAGAGCGGCTCCCCTTCGCGGACGATTCCTTCCACTGCGTCACTATCGGCTTCGGCCTGCGCAACGTCACCCGCAAGGAAGACGCGCTCGCCAGCATGTGCCGGGTGCTGAAGCCGGGCGGCCGGCTCCTGGTGCTGGAGTTCTCCAGACCAGTGGCGCCCGGGCTCAAGTCCCTCTACGACAGCTATTCCTTCCAGGTGCTCCCCTGGCTCGGTCGCCACGTGGCGAAGGACGAGGCGAGCTACCGCTACCTCGCCGAATCCATCCGCATGCATCCGGACCAGGAGACGCTCAAGGGTATGATGCAGGCGGCGGGCCTCGCACGCTGCGATTACTTCAACCTCTCGGGCGGGATCGTCGCTCTGCACCGCGGATACAAGCTGTGAGCGCGCTGCCCGGGTCCGGACTCCTGGCCATGGCGGCGGAGATGGCACTTAATGCGGCCATCGAAGGCTCCAGCGCCGCGCGAGCCGACTTGAAGCGCCTCGAGGGCAAGGTCATCGCCTTCGAACTCATGGGCCTGCCGCTCAAGTTCTATTTCCTGCCCCAGCCCGGACGCCTCACGGTGGCGGCGGACTATCACGGCGACGCGGACATCCATGTGAGCGCGCCCCCCGCCTCGCTGTTCACCTCCGCCCTGCAGCGCGACGACGCACCGCCCAAGGGCATGCAGATCAACGGTGACGCCGAGACCGCTCAGATCTTCTCGCGCCTGCTGAAACAGGCGGACCTGGATTGGGAGGAACTCCTATCGCGCCATACGGGCGACGTGGCCGCCCACGAGATCGGCAAGGCGGTGCGCGGCCTGCACCGCTGGGGCCGGGACGCGGCGAGCCGCCTCGGCCTGGACCTCGCCGAGTACCTGCAGTATGAGAGTCGTGACTTGCCGGCGCGGCGCGAGGTGGAGGAGTTCCTCACGGGCGTGGACCGCCTGCGGGACGACACCGAGCGTCTGGAGGCGCGCCTCAAGCGCACGGCTGCGCGGGCCAGGCCGTGATCAAGCCGCGCCAGGCCCTGCGGCTCATCCGGGTGAACGTGGTACTGGTGCGCCACGGCCTGGACGAGATCGTGCTCGCCACCCACCTGTTCCGGCCGGTGCGCTTCCTGGTCTACCTCTCGCCCTTCTACTGGTTCCGGCGCAAGTCGATATCCCGCGGCGAGCGCATCCGCCGCGCGCTGGAGGACCTGGGACCCATCTTCGTGAAGTTCGGACAGATGCTCTCCACGCGCCGCGACCTGCTGCCGCTGGACATCGCCGATGAACTCGCCAGGCTCCAGGATAGGGTGCCGCCCTTCCCGGGTACGCAGGCACGGCATCGCGTGGAGGAAGTACTGGGTGGCGGCGTCAAGGAGCTGTTCAAGGAGTTCGATGAGACGCCGCTTGCCTCCGCCTCCATCGCCCAGGTGCACGCCGCCACGCTGCACGACGGCCGCGAGGTGGTGGTGAAGGTGCTCAGGCCCGGCGTCGAGGACCTGATCCACCGCGACCTGGACGTGTTGCATCTCATCGCGGGCCTGGCCGAAGACTACTGGAGCGACGGCCGGCGCCTGCGCGCCCGCGAGGTGGTGGCCGAGTACGAGAAGACGGTGCTGGACGAGCTGGATCTCATCCGCGAAGCCGCCAACGCCGCCCAGCTCAAGCGCAATTTCGAGGGCTCACCCCTGCTCTACGTGCCCGAGGTGCACTGGCCTCTCACCCGCCGCGAGGTGATGGTGATGGAGCGCATCCGCGGCGTGCCGATCCGCGACCTCGCGACCCTGCGCGCGCGAGGCACCGACTTCAAGCGCCTGGCGGAGAACGGCGTCGAGATCTTCTTCACCCAGGTGTTCAAACACAACTTCTTCCACGCCGACATGCACCCAGGCAACATCTTCGTGGACGTGATCGATCCCGCGCATCCGCGCTACATGGCGGTGGACTTCGGCATCATCGGCACGCTCAGCCCGCGCGACCAGCATTACCTGGCCGAGAACTTCCTGGCATTCTTCAACCGCGACTACCTGCGCGTGGCGGTGCTGCACGTG
>DASUBN010000254.1:0-7129 GCA_035763245.1 Gammaproteobacteria bacterium
CCATGCCGTGAAGTATTACCCGGCCGGCGCCACCACCAACGCGGATGCCGGGGTGCGCGACATCCGCCGCTGCGATGCGGTGCTCGACGCCATGGCGGACGTGGGCCTGCCGCTCCTGGTCCATGGCGAGGTCACGGACCCGGAGGTGGACGTGTTCGATCGGGAGGCGGTGTTCATCGACAGGGTGCTCGCTCCCCTGGTGCAACGGCTGCCGGCGCTGAAGGTGGTGCTGGAACACGTCACCACCAAGACCGGCGCGGACTTCGTGCTCGCGGCTCCGCAGAACGTCGCCGCCACCCTTACCCCCCAGCACCTGCTCCATAACCGCAACGCCCTCTTCAAGGGCGGCTTGCGGCCGCACCTGTATTGCCTGCCGGTGCTCAAGCGCGAGCGCGACCGGGAGGCGCTGGTACAGGCCGCCGTGAGCGGCAACCCCAAGTTCTTCCTGGGTACCGACAGCGCCCCCCATGCCCGCTATCTCAAGGAACACTCCTGCGGCTGTGCCGGCATCTTCAGCGCCCACGCAGGGATCGAGCTCTACGCGGAAGTGTTCGATCAAGCGAAGGCCTTGGACAAGCTCGAGGCCTTCGCCAGCTTCCACGGCGCGGATTTCTACGGCTTGCCGCGCAACCGTGACCGCATCACGCTGGTGAAACGGCCCTGGACTCCGCCTGAGACCTATCACTTCGGCGATGCCGCGCTGGTGCCGTTCCGCGCCGGCGAAGAAGTCGCCTGGAGCCTCGCTTAAACATATCTTCCCGCGGCTCCTTCCTTTATCCTTCGTCCATGGACGAGACCCACGCGCCTCACCTCTTCGCCACGCGCTTCCGCGGCTTCCTGCCGGTGGTGGTGGACGTGGAGACCGGCGGCTTCAACCCCAAGACCGACGCGCTCCTGGAGATCGCCGGCGTGCTCCTGGAGATGGACGCGGCGGGACGCCTCTCCCGCGGCGTCACCCATACCTTCCATGTGCAGCCCTTCGAGGGCGCCAACATCGAGCCGGCGGCGCTCGCCATCACCGGCATCGACCCCCATCATCCGCTGCGCCCCGCCCTGCCGGAGCGCGAGGCGCTACGGCGCCTGTTCCGGGAGGTGCGCACCGACCTCGACAAGTACGGCTGCAACCGTGCGGTGCTGGTCGGCCACAACGCCTTCTTCGACCTCAACTTCCTCAACGCCGCCGTGGAGCGCAGCGGGGTGAAACGCAATCCCTTCCACCCCTTCTCCAGCTTCGACACTGCGACCTTAGGGGGGGTGGCCGTGGGGCAGACGGTCCTGGCCCGTGCGGTCGAAGCCTTGGGACTTCCCTGGGACAGCTCCGCGGCCCACTCCGCCGCCTATGATGCGGAGAAGACCGCCGACCTCTTCTGCGAGATCGTCAACCGCTTCCAGGGCATCTACCAGGCGTCGCTGGCCCGCTAAAAAAAGAGACGGGACCCGAAGGTCCCGTCTCGATCCGATCCTCCCCGGCAAACACCCGTTCAGGAGTGTTTGATCCCTTTCTCGTCGAACAGCTTGGCGAGCTCGCCCGACTGGAACATCTCCACGGTGATGTCGCAGCCGCCGACGAGTTCGCCCTTGACGAACAGCTGCGGGAACGTGGGCCAGTTGGAGACCTTGGGCAGCGTCGCGCGCACCTCCGGCTCCGCCAGCACGTTCACATGACCGAACTCCACCCCCAGGGACTTCAGTACCTGGGAAGTGCGGGCTGAGAAGCCGCACTGGGGGAAATCCGGCGTGCCTTTCATGAAGAGCACCACCGGCTGGCTGGCGATCTCCTGCTTGATGCGATCGACGGTATCCATGATCCCTCTCCCCGGCGTCGGGCCGGGTTGTATCTCGATTAGTTGGATTTTACTTCAAGCTCGGACACCACGTCTTTCACCCCCTGGACGCTCTTGGCCACGGTGATGGCCTGCTCCCGCAGGGCTTCCGTGGGGAGGGTGCCTTTCAGGGTCACCACCTGGTGATCCGTGATGACCTTGATGTCGAAGGACTTCAGCCCCTCGTTGGCGAGGAGCTTGGACTTGACCGCAGTGGTGAGGTAGGAGTCATCCATGAAGCTGCCCGCCCGCTGGGCGGGCATGGGTTGGTCGCTGGAACAGCCCGCGAGGGTGAACAGGGCGGCACCGGAGAGGACCAGTGCCGTCAGGATGCCGATTTTCATGCGCATGGTGGTTACTCCTGCGTTCATTGTGTTTCGATGATCGTGGCGTTACGCCTGTCGGGTAGTTCACCCAGGATGCGGCGGCGCTCGTCTTCGCTCAACCGTGCCCAGCCCGCGATCTCGCCGATGTGGCGGTGGCAGCCCAGGCAATACTCCTCATCATCCAGCGTGCAGATACCTATGCAAGGCGACGTGATCGGATCCATGGTAAGCGGCGCGTATGGGGTGATGATGGCACGGATATCCGGAAGGATTATACTAATTGTATCCCTTGTCCCGGCTCTCCATTTGACACTTGCCGGGACGCCTCTGGAACCTCCATTAAGAATCAGCCAACGAGGAGTACGCGATGAACCCCCTGAACAGTATCAAAGGCACGCTGATCTCCGGTTTCGTGCTCGCCATCGTTATCGCGCTCGCGCTCAACATGGGTGTCGGCAGCGTGAACTGGCTGACGGTGGTCCGTTGGATCCACATCCTGGCCGGCATCACCTGGATCGGCCTGCTGTACTATTTCAACTTCGTGCAGACTCCCGCCATGGCCGTGGCCGCCGCCGACAAGGGCGGGCCCGGCGGCGCTGGTGTATCCAAGTACGTCGCCCCGCTCGCGTTGCTCTGGTTCCGCTGGTCAGCTCTGCTCACCTGGGTGATGGGCTTCTGCTACCTCGCCTACCGCCACAGCCTCGGCGCCTTCGCCTTGGGGCTGGAGAAATCCCCGGTGGACAGCTACGAGCTCACCATCGGCATCGGCGCCTGGCTCGGCACCATCATGCTTTTCAACGTCTGGGTGCTGATCTGGCCGAACCAGAAGAAGATCCTGGGGATCGTTTCCGCCACGGACGAGCAGAAGGCCAAGGGCCGTAAGATCGCCGCCATGGCTTCCCGCATCAATACTCTGCTCTCCATCCCCATGATCATGTGCATGGCGTCCGCGAGCCACGGCCTGCCGCCGATCCACGGCTGAGCCGGGTTCTGGATCGATACCGGGAGGCATCGGTCCCGGCAAGGCCCGACCAAAGGACCGTCGGGCTGGGTATAAAGCAAGCTCATGGATGACGTCAGGGATGGCATCGATGGGTTCGGCCATATCGGGAGGCCCGGCCGCGAGGTCGGGCCTCTTTATTTATAATGGCAGCCGGTACCCCACCGGCAGACCCATGTCATCCCCCCTCCCCCCTCTGCCATCCGATATCTCCGCCACCGTGAGCCGCGCGCTCGCCGAGGACATCGGCGATGGCGACCTGACGGCGGCCCTGGTCCCCGCTGCCGCCCGCGCCCGGGGCCGGGTGATCTCCCGGGAGCCGGCTGTGCTCTGCGGCACCGCTTGGTTCGATGAGGTGTTCCGGCAAGTAGATGACGCCATCGCTGTCCATTGGGAGACAAGTGACGGCGAGGCGCTGCATCGCGATCAGGTGCTGTGCCGCCTGGAAGGCCCCGCACGGGGCATGCTCACCGGCGAGCGGAGCGCGCTGAATTTCCTGCAGACCCTCTCCGCCACCGCCACCGCGGCAAGGCGCTACGCGGAAGCCGTGCAGGGCACGGGCGCCACCATCCTGGACACGCGCAAGACCCTGCCGGGGCTGCGCAATGCCCAGAAATACGCCGTGCGTTGCGGCGGGGCCAACAACCACCGCATGGGCCTCTATGACGGTATCCTGATCAAGGAGAACCATATCGTCGCGGCCGGCGGCATCGGCGCCGCCGTGACGACGGCTCGGAAGCAGGGCGCCGGCGTGCCGGTGGAAGTGGAGGTTGAGACCCTGGAACAGGTGGAACAGGCGCTGGCGGCCGGCGCGGATATCCTGTTACTGGACAATTTCAAGCTGGAAGGGATGCGCGAGGCCGTGCGGCTCACGGCAAGACGCGCAAAGCTCGAAGCCTCGGGTGGCATCGACTTGATCCAGGTCAGGGCAGTGGCCGACACCGGGGTCGACTATATCTCGGTGGGAGCGCTCACCAAAGATATAGACGCGGTGGACCTGTCCATGCGTTTTGATTTCGGTTGACCCAATAAGAATCCATCACGAGGAAACGGCATGTCGGGACTCATCTTCACCCTCATCGTCATCGCGGTCATCTGGGCACTCGCCTATATCGCCGCCCCCCTGTGGCTGTGGACTGCGGCCGCCGCCATCGGCCTGCTCGCAGACGGCTGGCTCACCCACATGCTGCCTACCCTGGGTTGGGTGCTGTTCATCGTGTTGCTGCTGCCGCTCAACATCCGCCCCCTGCGGCGCATCCTGATCACCGACCACCTGTTGAGCTGGTTCCGCAAGGTGCTGCCGCCCATCTCCGAGACCGAGCGCATCGCCATCGACGCGGGTAACACCTGGTGGGACGCGGACCTGTTCACCGGCCGCCCGGACTGGAGGAAACTCCTGGCCACCCCCGCTGCCAACCTCAGCGACGAGGAACAGGCCTTCCTGGACGGTCCGGTGGAGGAATTCTGCAAGACACTGGACGACTGGAAGATCACCCATGAACTCTTCGACCTGACGCCGGAAGCCTGGGAGCTCATCCGGAAGCATCGCTTCTTCGGCATGATCATCCCCAAGCAATACGGCGGCCACGGCTTCTCCGCCCTTGCCCATTCCACGGTAGTGATGAAGATCGGCACCCGCAGCACCAGCGCCGCGGTGACGGTCATGGTGCCGAACTCCCTCGGGCCCGGCGAATTGCTGCTGCATTACGGCACCGAAGACCAGAAGCAGCACTACCTGCCGCGCCTCGCGCGCGCCGAGGAGATTCCCTGCTTCGCCCTCACCGGCCCCTATGTGGGTTCGGACGCCGGCGCACTGCCGGACAATGGCATCGTGTGCAAAGACATGTACCAGGGCAAGGAGACCCTTGGGTTCCGCGTGAACTGGGACAAGCGCTATATCACGCTCGCACCGGTTGCCACCATCCTCGGCGTGGCCTTCAAGGCTTATGACCCTGATCACCTCCTGGGCGACAAGGTAGATTTGGGAATCACTCTCGCGCTGATACCCACGAACCTCCCGGGTGTGGAGATCGGCAAGCGCCACAACCCGTTGAACTCCGCATTCATGAACGGCCCGACTCGTGGCAAGGATGTGTTCATCCCCTTCGACTGCCTCATCGGCGGCACCGAGTACATCGGCCAGGGCTGGAAGATGCTCATGAACTGCCTGTCCGTGGGCCGCGCCATCTCCCTGCCGGCCTTAGGCACCGGCGCCGGCAAGCATGCGAGCCGCGTCACCGGCGCCTACGGTCGTGTACGCAAACAGTTCCGCGTCTCCATCGGCAAGTTCGAGGGGGTGGAGGAAGCGCTGGCCCGCATCGGCGGCTATACCTATCGCATGGACGCGGCACGGCGCCTCACCGCGGGTGCGCTTGACCGGGGCGAGAAGCCCTCGGTGCTCTCCGCCATCCTCAAATACCACTGCACCGAGGGCATGCGCCAGGTGTTCAACGACGCCATGGACGTGCATGGCGGCCGCGGCGTCATGATGGGTCCGCGCAACTACCTGGCGCGCGGCTACCAGGCGGTGCCTGTGAGCATCACCGTGGAAGGCGCCAACATCCTGACCCGCAGCATGATCATCTTCGGCCAAGGGGCGATTCGCGCCCATCCTTACCTGTTGAAGGAGATGGAAGCGGCCTCCAGCGATGACCATGCCAAGGCTGCGGTGGAGTTCGACAAAGCCCTCTTCGCCCACATCGGCTTCACCATCAGCAATGCCGCCCGGGCCCTGTTCCTGGGACTGACGGGTGCGCTATTCGTGCCCGCCCCGGGCGACTCAGCCACGCGCCGCTACTACCGGCAGCTCTCGCGCATGAGTGCGGCCTTCACCTTCGTCGCGGACGTGGGCTTGCTCATGCTGGGCGGCGAGATGAAGCGCAAGGAGAAACTCTCGGCCCGCTATGGCGACATCCTGAGCCACCTCTACCTCGCCTCAGCGGTGCTGAAGCAGTACGAGGACCAGGGCCGTCCCGCGGCGGATCTGCCGCTGGTGGAATGGGCCTGCCAGGACTCCCTCTACGCCATGCAACAGGCCATGGAAGCCATCTTGCGCAATTTCCCCTCGCGTCCTCTGGCCTGGCTAATGCGGCTCGCGGTACTGCCCCTGGGCCGCCCCTATGCGCCGGCTGGCGACAGGCTGGGCCATAAGGTGGCCAGTCTCCTGCTCGAGCCCTCCGATGCCCGGGACCGGCTCACCCGCCACGCCTTCACCTCCAGTGACCCAAAAGACCCGGCGGGCCGCATGGAACACGCCCTGAAGCAGACCCTTGCGGCGGAACCCGTGGAAGAAAAGCTGCAGCAAGCGCTGAAGAAGCGCCTGACCCCGGCGAACTACCTCGGCCTCGTGGACGAAGGTGCCGCCAAGGGCTTCATCGACGCCGGGGAAGCCGCGTTGCTCCGCGACACTCACGCGGTGGTGCGCGACGCCATCGATGTGGACGAGTTCGAAAGCTTGAAGGGAGCCTGAGCGAATCCCGCTTCAGGCGGCAATGCAATGGAAAGCCCCGGTCGATCCGGGGCTTTTCTTATATCTGGAGATCGGGGGCGCCGCGCAGCAGCTTGTCGCACTGGTCCGCGGGCAGGGGGGGGCTGAACAGGAAGCCCTGCATCAGGTGGCAGCCTTCGGCCATGAGCTGCCGCATCTGGCCCACGGTCTCCACTCCTTCGGCGATCACCCGGAACTTGAGCCGGTCCGCGAGCGTGAGGATCGTGCGGGCGATGGCGGCATCGTATTCGCTGGTGGCGATACCCTGCACGAAGGCCCGGTCGATCTTGATGATGTCGACCGGCAGGTGCTTGATGTACATGAGCGATGAGTGACCGGTGCCGAAGTCGTCGAGGGCGACGCGCACCCCGAGGGACTTCAGGTCTTCGAGGATGCGGATGCTCGCCTTCACGTCCTGCATGATCAGACTCTCGGTGATCTCGAATTGCAGCGCAGATGGCGGCAATCCCGAGGCCATGAGCGCGTCCTCCAC
>DASUBN010000255.1:0-2774 GCA_035763245.1 Gammaproteobacteria bacterium
AACTACCTGAACAGCCATTTCGCGGGCCGCGACATCCAAGCGGCGCGCGATGACCTCCTGAACGAGATGCGCCGCACCCGCGAGAGCATGAACGAACTCATGCTCTCGGCCATCAGCATGGCGGAGAAGGTGTTCGAGGCCCGCGGCAAGGATGACCGCAGCTACATGATGGCGGGGGAGACCAACCTCATGGAGTTCGCGGAACTCTCGGACGTGGAGAAGCTGCGCCGCCTGTTCGAGGCCTTCAACCACAAGCGCGATATCCTGCATCTCCTGGACAAGTGCACCGCCGCCGAGGGCGTGCAGATATTCATCGGCGAGGAATCTGGCTACCGGGTGTTGGACGATGTGAGCGTGGTGTCGGCGCCCTACAGCGCCGGGAAGGACGTGGTGGGGGTGTTGGGGGTCATCGGTCCGACGCGCATGGCTTACGAGCGGGTCATCCCCATCGTGGACATGACGGCGCGGCTGCTGTCGGCCGCCTTGAATCCGCGCAAGTGAACCTCAAATTCCTGGATATGGTGCCCGCGATCGGGTGGGCGCCGTGTTGTTGCAACTTTGATCTAGAAGGGACGAGATGGAAGACATGAGCAAAGAGCCCCAGAACGAAGCCGCTTCCGAGCAGACGACACCCGCCGCCGCGGCGGATCCCGTGGCGGAGCTGAAGGCCCAGCTGGCCGCGGCCGAAGAGAAGGCCGCCAAGAACTGGGATAGCTACCTGCGTGGCATCGCAGAGCTGGAGAACCAGCGCAAGCGTGCCCAGCGGGACCTCGAGAACGCCCTAAAGTACGGCACCGAGAAACTCCTCAATGACCTCCTGCCCGTGAAGGACAGCCTGGAGATGGCCTTGGCTTCCCTGGGGACCAAGCCTGAGGCGGAGGCGCTGCGCACCGGCGTGGACATGACCCTAAGGCTGCTCGTGAGCACCCTGGAACGGCAGGGGGTGACCGAGATCAGCCCGACCAAGGGCGATGCCTTCGACCCGGAGTGGCACGAGGCCATGGCCGCCCAGGAGACCGCCGAGGTCCCGGCAGACCGGGTGCTGGCCACGGTCCAGAAGGGGTACAAGCTCCAAGGTCGCCTGCTGAGGCCGGCCCGGGTCCTGGTGGCCCGCGCTCCGGCCGCTTCCCAGGCCCCTGAAGCAGCCAAAGAGGGCTAAAAAGACCGGTTTCCCGCTTGAAACCACTGTTTTTAACCCCAGATAACCGGATAACGAATTACCAGGATTTCGGAGACTGACATGAGCAAGATCATCGGTATCGACCTCGGCACCACCAACTCCTGCGTGGCCATCATGGAGGGCGGCAAGCCCCGGGTCATCGAGAACAGCGAGGGCGACCGGACCACGCCGTCCATCGTCGCCTTCACCAAGGACAACGAGGTGGTGGTAGGCCAGTCGGCCAAGCGCCAGGCGGTCACCAACCCGAAGAACACCCTCTACGCCATCAAGCGCCTCATCGGCCGTAAGTTTAAGGACGATGTGGTGCAGAAAGACGTGGGCATGGTGCCGTACACCATCGTGGGCGCCGACAACGGCGACGCCTGGGTGGACGTGAGCGGCAAGAAGATGGCGCCGCCGGAGATCTCAGCGCGCGTGCTCATGAAGATGAAGAAGACCGCCGAGGACTACCTGGGCGAGCCTGTTACCGAGGCGGTGGTGACCGTCCCGGCCTATTTCAACGATTCCCAGCGCCAGGCCACCAAGGACGCCGGCAAGATCGCCGGCCTGGACGTGAAGCGCATCATCAACGAGCCGACCGCGGCCGCGCTCGCCTACGGCATGGACAAGGTGCAGGGCGACCGCAAGATCGCCGTGTACGACCTGGGCGGCGGCACCTTCGACGTCTCGATCATCGAGATCGCGGAGGTGGACGGCGAGCACCAGTTCGAAGTGCTGTCCACCAACGGCGACACCTTCCTGGGTGGCGAGGACTTCGACAAGCGGATCATTGACTACATCGCCGAGGAATTCCGCAAGGAGCAGGGCGTGGACGTGCGCAACGATCCGCTCGCCATGCAGCGCCTGAAGGAAGCCGCGGAGAAAGCCAAGATCGAGCTGTCGTCTTCGCAGCAGACCGAAATCAATCTGCCGTACATCACGGCGGATGCGTCCGGCCCGAAACATCTCAACATCAAGCTGACCCGCGCCAAGCTCGAGGCGCTGGTGGAAGATCTGATCAAGCGCACCATTGATCCGTGCAAGACCGCATTGAAGGATGCCGGTTTGTCGGTCAGCGAAGTGGATGCGGTGATCCTGGTCGGCGGCCAGACCCGCATGCCCAAGGTGCAGGAGATGGTCAAGGATTTCTTCGGCAAGGAACCGCGCAAGGATGTGAACCCGGACGAAGCGGTTGCAGTCGGTGCGGCCGTGCAGGCCGGCGTGCTCAAGGGCGACGTCAAGGATGTGCTGTTGCTCGATGTGACCCCGTTGTCGCTGGGTATCGAAACCCTGGGCGGCGTGATGACCAAACTGATCGAGAAGAACACCACGATTCCGACCAAGGCGTCGCAGGTATTCTCGACCGCCGAGGACAATCAGGGCGCGGTGACCGTGCACGTGCTGCAGGGTGAACGCGAGATGGCCAGCGCCAACAAATCGCTGGGCCGTTTCGATCTGTCCGATATTCCGCCGGCACCGCGCGGTATGCCGCAAATCGAAGTCACCTTCGACATCGACGAGGTGATCCTGGTCGGCGGCCAGACCCGCATGCCCAAGGTGCAGGAATCGGTGAAGGACTTCTTCGGCAAGGAGCCGCGCAAGGACGTCAACCCGG
>DASUBN010000256.1:0-3435 GCA_035763245.1 Gammaproteobacteria bacterium
GAGGTTGGCGTAGATCGCCGACGGCCGCGTGTACCAGAAGCCGATCAGCAGATACGACACAAGGCCCACCGCCTCCCAGCCGAAGAACAGCTGCAGGAAGTTGTTGGCCATGACCAGCATGAGCATGGAGAAGGTGAACAACGAGATGTAACTGAAGAAGCGCTTGTAGCCGGGATCGTCTGCCATGTAGCCGATGGTGTAGACGTGCACCATCAGCGAGACGAAGGTCACCACGGTGATCATCAGAGCCGTCAGGTGGTCCACCAGGAAGCCGACCTGGAAGTTCACGCCGTCGACGATGCCCCAGCTGTATACCGTCATGTTGGCGTCGCCGAGCGAACCCGCCAGCATGCCCCACAGCACCCAGGCGGAGAGTAGGAAGGAGAGGCCCACACCGGCGATGGTCACCCAATGGGCCGCGGCCCGCGGGATGAAACGCATGCCGAGGCCGGCCACCAGCGCCGCCAGGAGCGGCGCCAGCACGATGATGAGGAAGACGCTCTCCAGGTTCATGTCAGCCCTTCATGCGGTCCAGGTCTTCGACGTTGATGCTCGCCCGGTTGCGGAACAGCACCACCAGGATGGCGAGGCCGATGGCCGCCTCCGCCGCGGCGACGGTCAAGATGAAGAACACGAACACCTGCCCGGCTGGGTCGTTGAGGTAGCGCGAGAAGGCGATGAAGTTGAAGTTCACCGCCAGCAACATCAGCTCGATGCACATCAGGAGCAGGATCACGTTCTTGCGGTTGAGGAAGATGCCCGCGGCGCTGATGGCGAACAGCGCGCCCGAGAGCGCCAGGAAATGGAACAAGGTGATCATGGCTTGCCCCCCTGCCGCTTACCAGCCTCGGTCGGCATGGAGACGAGCCTCACCCTGCCCTTCGCCGTGACCCGCACCTGCTTGGCCGGGTCCTGGGTGCGGGTGCCCTCGCGGCGCCGCAGCGTGAGCGCGATGGCAGCGACGATGCCGACCAGGAGGATCACCGCCGCGATCTCGAAGGGAAAGGCGTAGGTGGTATAGATAAGGTTGCCGAGCTCGCGGGTGTTGCTGTAGTCCGGGCCGTGCATCACCGGCGTGCCGAAGCTCACCCCGAGCTTCTGGGACCAGACCACATAGCCGATTTCGCCGGCCATGACCAGCGCCACCAGGGCGCCGACGGGAGCATAGCGGATGAAACCGTGCCGCAAGGTCGCGGTGTTGATGTCGAGCATCATCACCACGAACAGGAACAGCACCATGACCGCACCCACGTAGACCAGCACCAGCACGATGCCAAGGAACTCGGCTTCCATGAGCAGCCACAAGCCAGCACTGGTGACGAAGGCCAGCACCAGGAACAGGGCCGAATGCACCGGGTTGCGGGCGGTGATGACGCCGAGCGCCGACCCTATGAGGATCGCCGCCAGCACGCTGAATATGATCTCCTGGATCATGCTTTCCCCTAGCGGTAGCGCGCGTCAGCCGCGCGAGCGGCGGCGATCTGCGACTCGAACTTGTCGCCCACGGCCAGGAGCTTCTCCTTGGTCATGATCTGCTCGCCACGCTTCTCGAAATGGAAGTCCGTGATGCTGGTCTCGACGATGGCGTCCACCGGGCAGGCCTCCTCGCAGAAGCCGCAGTAGATGCACTTGAAGAGATCGATGTCGTAGCGCGTGGTACGGCGCGTGCCGTCCTCGCGCATCTCGGAGTCGATGGTGATGGCCAGCGCCGGGCACACCGCTTCGCAGAGCTTGCAGGCGATGCAGCGCTCCTCACCGTTCGGGTAGCGGCGCTGGGCGTGCAGGCCGCGGTAGCGCGGCGACTTCGGGGTGTGCTCTTCCGGGTAACGGATGGTGAACTTGGGCGCGAAGAAGAACTTGAGCGTGAGCGCCATGCCTCGCAGCAGCTCGGTCAGCAACAGGCTCTTCATCCAACTGCGTAGTGCGTTCATGGAGGCCTCAGGCGCGTCGCGACAGGACGAAGTTGATGAGCATGAGCAGTACCGCGGCGGCCACGGTCCAGGCGCCGAACACGGTCAGCGGCACGCCCATGACGATCACGAAGCCCAGCACGCACAGCCACAGGATGGTGAGCGGGATGAACACCTTCCAGCCGAGACGCATGATCTGATCGTAGCGGTAGCGCGGGAAGGTGGCGCGGAACCATAGGTAGAGGTAGAGGAAGAAGCAGATCTTCACGATCAGCCAGAACAGGCTCGGGGCGCCGAGCAGACCGCCGGTGAGCCCCTGTAACGGCGACAGCCAGCCGCCCAGGAACATGATGCTGGCGAGCGCCGCCACCAGGATCATGTTGGCGTACTCCGCCAGGAAGAAGGTGGCAAACGCGGTACCGGAGTATTCCACGTGGAAGCCGGCCACGATCTCCGACTCGCCTTCCGCCACGTCGAAGGGCGCGCGGTTGGTCTCGGCCACGCCGGAGATGAAATAGATGACGAAGAGCGGCAGCAAAGGCCACAGGTACCAGTGGGTGATGCCGCCCGACTGGCCCAGCACGATGTCCTTGAGGTTCAGGCTCTGGCTCACCATGAGCACGCCCACCAGCGCGAAGCCCATGGCAATCTCGTAGGACACCATCTGCGCGGCGGAGCGCATGGCACCCAGGAATGCGTACTTGGAGTTGGAAGCCCAGCCGGAGAGGATCACGCCGTACACGCCGAAGGAGGTGAGTGCCAGGATATAGAGCAGCCCGGCGTTGATGTTGGCGAGCACCCAGTCGTTGTTGAACGGTATGACCGCCCAGGCGGCGAACGCGGTGCCGATGGAGATCACCGGCGCCACCAGGAAGATGAAGATGTTGGCCTTCTCCGGGAGCACGATCTCCTTGAACACCAGCTTGAACACGTCGGCGAAGGGCTGGAACAGGCCCCAGGGTCCGACGCGGTTCGGACCCATGCGGACCTGCATGAAGCCGATGATGCGCCGCTCGGCCAGCGTCAGATAAGCCACGGAGAGGATCAGCGGGATCATGATGGCGACGATGCCCGCCACGGAGCGGATCACGAGCTGCCAGGCCTCGGGCAACGCGTCCCAGAAGTTCAGCAGGTTGTGCCAGAGGGCATCCATCACGCCTTCTCCAGTTCGACGGCGGCGAACATCGGGCCGAGGGCCAGGGTCGCGACGAGGCCCGCCGGCACCCACACTTCTCCGGCCGCGATGCTATCGTCCAGCTTCACGGGCAAGGTCAGGCGCGCGCCGTCATGGCGCAGGTTGAGCTTGTCGCCGGCTGCGAGCTTGAGGCGCTTGGCGTCATCCGGCGCGAGGTGAGCGTAACCCACGTCGGCGTCGGCGGTCTGCTGCAGCGGCGCCGCGCGGCGCACCAGGGCGTCGACGGCATAGAGCGGCGTCTCCGCCGCGCGCAGGAAACCCTTCGTAGCGGGTGCAGCACTCACGGCGCGGTCGCCGGTGTGGCGGTTGTCCGCGTGCACCTCGCCCACC
>DASUBN010000257.1:0-4089 GCA_035763245.1 Gammaproteobacteria bacterium
AGCGTGATCTTTATCTGGCCAGGGGTCTACCTGGACGACAGCGGCCAGCACCTCAGGGTCATGATGCGCATCGTCATGTACCTGAGGACGAACGATCCGGAACACCATCGCATCACGGCCACGGTCTACAGGACCCATGAGTTCGGCTACAGCTACCCCCTGAGGATGCACATCGGGCCCGAAACGCGTTCCTGGGATCAGCAGAAGCAGGACGCCGAGACCCTGGCGAACATGCGTGTGGAGCAGGCCATGAGACGCTGGCTGGACGATTCCGCCGCGCAGGTGCGGTTCGACTTCGAGGACGCCCGGCCCAAGATCGAGGCGGATCTACGCCGGTTCCTCTCCGCACCACCCGCTGGCTAGGCTCCTAATCGGGGATCGTAGCGTATCCGACATAAGACAGGACAGCAGAGCGCAGGTTCCCCTGGTGCTGCACCATATAATGGTATCTCGCCCCGGCAGCCACCCCTTTCAAAGCAGGAGCCCCTGATGTCCTTCCACTTCCTCGGCATCGTCATCGCCGCCGTCGTGTGTTTCGTGTTCGGTGGCATGTGGTATTCCCCCATGCTCTTCGCCAAGGCCTGGGCCAGGGAATCGGGCACCCCTGACGAGCACAACCCCGACCCCAAAGCGCAGGCCCGGTTCTTCGTGATCTTGCTGGTGCTGCTGATGTTTGCCGCCACGGTGCTGGACTACGTGCTAAGCCACTGGGTTCCGGGCCCCGCCTTGGCCCGCGGCTTCACCGTGGGCCTGATGGGCGGGCTTCTGGCCGCCGCGGTGGTGGCGATGGATACCTTGTTCGAGCGCAAGAGTCTGAAGCTCTTCCTCATCAACGCCGGCTACTACACTGTGAGCTTCTGCGTCACGGGCCTGATCCTCTCGCTCTTCTGAAGATCATGGGTGCGACGGTGGAACAGCTGGCGGTTGAGAGCGGGGCAGAGCGGCTCGCCGCCTGGTGCCGTGGCCACCGGCGCCTGCTCGTCATCACCGGCGCTGGCTGCAGCACCGAGTCCGGCATCCCCGATTACCGCGATGCGAACGGTGCCTGGAAGCGCCGCCCCCCGGTGCAGATGCGCGATTTCCTCATGAGCGAGACGGTGCGCAAGCGTTATTGGGCGCGCAGCCTGCTCGGCTGGCGGCATTTCTCCAAGGCGCGGCCGAACATCGCGCACCAATCTCTGGCGCGCCTCGAAGCCGCCGGCAACGTCTCCCATCTCATCACCCAGAATGTGGACGGCCTGCACCAACAGGCGGGCAGCCGCCGGGTTACGGATCTGCACGGGCGCCTGGACGAAGTGATGTGCTTAGAGTGCGGCCTGAGGCTGCCGCGCGCCAGGTTCCAGCTGGAGTTGGAAGCCAATAACCCCGAGTGGAGCCCCCTGAGTGCCGGGCTCGCTCCGGACGGCGACGCGGACCTGGAAGCCATGGACTTCTCCGGCTTCGCGGTGCCCGCGTGTGCGGCTTGCGGCGGCATCCAGAAGCCGGCGGTGGTGTTCTTCGGCGACGCTATCCCCGCGGAGCGTAGCCGCGCCGCCCTCGAGGAAGCGGAGGCGGCGGACGCGCTCCTGGTGGTGGGCTCCTCGCTCATGGTCTGGTCCGGCTTCCGTCTGGCGCGGGCGGTGGCGGAGCGGCGCCGGCCGGTGGCTGCCTTGAACCTCGGCACCACCCGCGCCGACGCGCTGCTGGATCTCAAGGTGGCGGCTCCCTGCGGTCCCACCCTTTCCGGGCTCGTCGGGTTGCTGGGTGCCAGTGAAGAGCCACTGGGGTTTATGACAAACGGTCCCTCTCCGTCCCGTTAGGAAGCAGGTGACGCGGTCTGCCGCCGAATCCCGACGGCACTCCGGTATGCTAGCTGTCACAAAGGTGTGCACCATTGGAGTGCGGCGCCAGGACGGGGATGCCTCGTGACGAGGATCGTTAATGCCGCGCCGGTGGTATAAGTGAAGACACGGGCGAAGGGGCTTTTATATTTGCTGGCCTTGACGGCGTCTGCCGGCTGCATGCCCGTGACCCAGGCCGCGGATGCGCCTGGCGCCTGTCCGGTGGGCGAGACCGGCCAACCCGAGCGGTGGGAGGGAGAGCATGCCTGGGAGGCGCTGGCGGCTCAGGGTTACCGCATCGGCAAGATCAAGATCGTGGTAGACAATGTCTTCGACCTCAACGACCCGGCCGAAGACACGTGGTATGCGCGCACCGCCGACGTGCTGCACATCAGCACCCTGCCAGGGGTGATCCGCGACGAACTGCTCATCGCGCCGGACCAGATCGTGGACGCGCGCGTGGTGTATGAGAGCGAGCGCCGGTTGCGGGCGCTTTCCTTCCTGCGCTACGCCATGATCACGCCTGCCGCCTGCGGCGATGGCGTGGTGGACGTGGAAGCCCACGTCAAGGACGCCTGGACTCTGAAGTTCAACCTGAGCTTCGCTCACGTGGGCGGGCAGAGCACCTTCAACGCCTCGTTCGAGGACGTAGATTTCCTTGGCACCGGCAAGACCCTCGCAGTGGGTCACGATACCGATACCCAGCGCACCAGCAACCAGGTCACTTACGTGGACCCCGCCCTGTTCGGAAGCCGCTGGCAGCTCGGCGCCACTTACGCCCATCTCTCGGATGGTTCGCAGCGGTCATTGAACCTGGGCCAGCCCTTCTATGAGGACGAGACGCCCTGGTCTCTCAACCTGCAGTACCTCGACCAGGAGCAAAATCTCAATCTTTATGACCACGCCAACCTTGCCTGGCGCGCTGAGGACGTCCAGCACTTCGACGAGCTGGATTGGATGCGGCTCCTGCACTGGGACGAGGGCGCCGGCACTCGCGCGGGCGTGAGCTACCTCTACGAGGACTTCAGCTATGGACCGCTGCAGACCTTCCCCAACACCTCCCTACCCGAACCCTCGCTGGTGGCACGGCGCTTCGCCGGGCCGGTGCTCAACTGGGAGTATTTCCAGGACCGTTACGCGAGCTTCACCAACTTGGCACTCATCGGCCGTGCCGAGGACTACAACCTCGGCTGGGAAACCCATGCCCAGCTGGGCTATTTCGGCAAGGACTTCGGCAGCCGGACACTGGCCTGGTTCTATTCGCTCAACAGCAGCTACGGGCTCGACGTGCATGGCGATACGCTGATGCTCGCCAGCGGCGGCGTCTCTGGGCGTCGCCAGGAGGGGCTGGATCGTGACGTACTGGGCAACCTCACTTTCACCCTGTACAACCAGTCCTTCGGCGCCCAGACGCTGGTACTGCGAGGCGATGCGGATTTCAGCATCCGGCCCGACTCCGAGTACGCCCTCTATCTCGGCGGTTTGCAGGGCATGCCGGGCTATCCCAATTATTACCTGATCGGAGACCTGCGCTGGCAGGTGACCGCCGCGGACCGGGTGCTCACCCAGACGCGTCTCTTCAATACCTTCCAGGTGGGCTTCTCGGCATACGCGGATGCGGGGCAGGTACGGCAGTTCGAGACCGGCACCTGGAGCCGAACCCTGGCGGATGCCGGCATCGCGCTGCGCCTGGGCGACATCCGCAGTGCCTATGGCGGCGTAGTCTACGTGACCTTCGCCTGGCCGCTGGTGAAGCTGCCCGGGGCGGACCAGCGGCAGTTCGTCATCGGCAACATCATCACCTTCTAACTTAAGCGTTCCAGGGTTCTCTGGTCGGGGACAGAGATTCCTGATCGAATGTCTTTCGAGACTTCAGGAGTGGTGCTCGTCCCCGAGCACCACATGCGCCAGCTCATCCATGTCGGCCGCGTGGCCGATCCAGGACGCCGGCAGGTCCGGGAAAGCGCTCACCAGGGAGACCAGCACCGCGGCGAAGTAAGGCACGGACTGGATCAGCAGCACCATCGCCCACACACCCTGGTCCCGCATGACCGCCATCACGCCCTGGTCCCGCATCACCCCCACCTCGACGTGGTAGGAGCCGAACGCCGCCAGCCACAGGCCCAGCATCATCAACGTCTCCTCCCGACAGTCCGCCAGGGCCTGCAGCAGCGCATGGGCGTGCACCCGCTTGGGCGTACGGAAGAACGGCTGGTCGCGGGTGAAGAGGCCGCTCAATACCGCGAGCCCGATGGTGTGGCTGAGAGCG
>DASUBN010000258.1:0-10659 GCA_035763245.1 Gammaproteobacteria bacterium
CCCCGCCACCGCCGTAGCCGCCCTTGGCGTTGCTGCCGCCGCCCCCGCCCACGCCGCCCGCTTGGTTCATGCTGCCGCCGTTGCCGAACTCGCCGCTGGGTGTGGTGTTGTCGGGCCAGGAGCCGTTGGTGTTGAAGCCGCCACCGTTGCCGAAGCCATCGCCGGCGCCGGCCATACCGCCGCCGCCGCCCGGGTCGCCGTTGTTGGAGCTGTTGCCGCTGCCGCTGGCACCGCCCAAGGCCTGGTTGCCGACGAGGGTCACGCCCTGGAGCGTCAGCGTGCCCTGGTTATAGATGGCGCCGCCGGCGCCGAGACCGCCGCCGCCGTTGCCCTGGGCGCTTGTCCCGCCGTTTCCGCCTTGGGCGAGGCCGTTCTCGATGGTGAGGTTGATGAGGGTGAGGTTGCCGCGGCCGGGGAGGGTTGAAAAATCCGTGGGCGGATTGTAGTTGGCCACGGACTGGCCGCCGCCCACGAAGAAGAGTCGGAAGGCCTGTACCCCCTGGTTGGTGCTGCGCATGATCACCGTGCCCTTGGGGTCGCCCACGATGGTGATCTTGGAGGTGATGGGCGGCAGGCCGTTGGGGCCGTACCAGTCGTTGTCGATGCTGCCGATCTTGTAGGTGCCGGCGGCGAGCACGATCACGTCGCCGCCGTTGGTCTTGTCGTCGCCGGCGGGGCAGGCGCCCGTGGCGGCGTTGTTGTTGGCGGCGTTGATGGCGTCCACCAGCGAGCAGGAACTCCCCCCCGCACCCACCGCGGAGGCGGCTACCAGGATCACGTTGGCATGGGCGAGGGAGGCGGGGAGCAGCAGGCCGGCCACAAGCAAGACCCGCGCGCGGAAGCGGCTAAGCGGCCGCAGCCAGGCAGTACTGGAGAGACTGGGCTCACGCATGCGGTGGTCCAACCGTGGGGCTAGCCGGGCAGCCAGAGTAGGGTGTTTACCCTAGGGATTATAAGGTAGGACGCTGCCTGCGTCGTGCCGGTCGCGACACCGGAAATCGATTATGTCGGGCCTGTGCAGGGAGCCAAGCGGGGCCGTCTGCTGCAGACCTGCCCGCAGTGAGCAGGGGGGCGGGTCAGGAATCCTTGCGCTTCGCGTCACGCGGCTCGTCGCCACGATCGCCGGAGAGGTGCATCTCCACCCACATGGCGTTGATGATGCCGCAGGAGCAGGCGAAGAGCACGCCCAATATCCAGCTGAAGTACCACATGTGCACGTCTCCTTGATATCAATAGAGGGACTTGTCGTGCTCGCGCACGTAAGCCGCCGTGACCTTGCCGCGCAGCACCCGGAACACCCAGCCCGTGTAGAGCAGCACGATGGGCAGGAACACCAGCACCGCCACCACCATGATGAAGAGCGTGTGGGCGCTGGAGGAGGCGTCCCAGATGGTGAGGCTGTGGGAGGGCTCCAGGTCCGAAGGCAGCAGGAAGGGGAAGAGGCTCAAGCCCGCGGTGAAGATGACGCCGGCGATGCCGAGCGCCGAGGATACGAATGCCAGGCCCTGCTTGCGGCTCCAGGCGAACAGGGCGCCGAACAGGATGCCGCCGTAGCCCAGCACCGGTGCCAGGATCATCCAGCCGTGGCGGCTGTAGTTCGCGAGCCAGGCGCCCGCCTCTCGCGTCACGGTCTTGAGCAGCGGGTTGGACGGGCCGTTCGGGTCGAGGCTGCCCTGGATGGCATAGCCCTGCAGCGACTGCACCCACACGCCGCCCACGGTGAACAGCAGCGCCAGGGCCACTGCGGCCACGATCTGGGTCTTGCGGGCCCGCTCGGCCACGGGTCCCTCGGTCTTGAGGCCGAGCCAGGCGGCGCCGTGCATCAGCAGCATGGCCAGCGAGGCGATACCGCAGAGCAGCGGGAAGGGCCGCACCAGGCCGAGCAGTCCACCCTCGTAGTCGAGGCGCATGTCGCCGTCGAAGCGGAAGGGCACGCCGAGGAAAAGGTTGCCCACCGCCACGCCGAAGAGCAGCGCCGCGACGATGCCGGCCACGGAGAGCACCGCGTCCCAGGTGCCGCGCCAGCGCGGGTTGGCGAGCTTGTTGCGGAAGTCGAAGCCCACGGGGCGCACGATGAAGGTGAGCAGCACCAGGAACATGGCGGCATAGAAGCCGGAGAAGGCGGTAGCGTAGAGCAGCGGGAACGCCGCGAAGGCCGCGCCCCCGCCCAGGATGAACCATACCTGGTTACCGTCCCAGACGGGACCTATGCTGTTGATGGCGATGCGCCGTTCCTCGTCGTTGCGCGCCACGAACAGCAGCTGGCCGGTGACGCCGAGGTCGAAGCCGTCCATCACCGCGAAACCGGTGATGAGCACGGCGAGGAACAACCACCAGATCAGGCGCAGGGTCTCGTAGTCGAGCATGTCGGGTCTCCTAGGCGCGCGCCGCGCGGCGTTCTTCGGGGGCCATGAGCTTCTTGTCCAGCACCTCGTCCGGGCCCATCAGGATGTAGCGGCGCATGAGGAACACGTCCACCACGGCCAGGATCGAGTAGAACAGCACGAAGCCGACCAGGCTGCCGAGGACCTGCAGTCCCGAGACACTGGAGACGCCAAGGCTGGTGGGCAGCACACCCTCGATCACCCAGGGCTGCCGGCCCACTTCCGCCACCACCCAGCCGAGTTCGGTGGAGATCCATGGCAGCGGCAGGGCGTAGAACGCGAGTCTCAGGAACCACTGGTAGCGTTCGAAGCGCTGCGTAGCGGAGACCCAGAAGGCGAAGGCGAACATGAGGATGAAGAGCAGCCCCAGGCCCACCATGACGCGGAACGACCAGAACAGCGTGCCGACGTGAGGCACGGTGCGCTCTGCGGCGGCGGCGATGTCGGCGTCGGTGGCCTTCAGGGGGTCCACGTTCACCGTCTTGAGCAGCAGCGCATAGCCCAGGTTCTTCCGGTGTGCTGCGAATGCGGCACGGGCGTCTGCATCCTTGGGGTCGGCCCTGAGCTTCTCGAGGGCACCGTAGGCCAGGATGCCGTCGCGGATGCGCGCATCCGCATTCTTCACAAGGTCGTCGATGCCGAGCACCGGCTCGTCCACGGACCGGGTGGCGATGAGCCCCAGCACCCAGGGCACCTGCAGGGCGTAATCGGTCCTGCGCTGCTTGGCGTCGGGAATGCCGAACACCGTGAAACTGGCGGGGGGTGGCGCGGTCTCCCACTCCGACTCGATGGCGGCAAGCTTCATCTTCTGGTTCTGGGTGGTGAGGTAGCCGCTCTCGTCGCCCAGCACCACTACCGACAGGGACGCGGCCAGGCCGAAGCTGGCGGCGACGGCGAGCGAGCGCTTGGCGAAGGCCACATGGCGATGGCGCAGCAGGTAGAACGCGCTGATGGCCAGCACGAATACCGAGCCCACCACGTAGCCGGCGCTCACGGTGTGCACGAACTTCGCCTGGGCCACCGGGTTGAAGATCACGTCGGCCATGCTGGTCACTTCCATGCGCATGGTCTCGAAGTTGAACGCCGCGCCCACCGGGTTCTGCATCCAGCCGTTGGCGATCAGGATCCACAAAGCCGACAGGTTGGAACCGAGCGCCACGAGCCAGGTGACGCCGAGGTGCTGCACCTTGGAGAGCCGGTTCCAGCCGAAGAAGAACAGGCCCACGAAGGTCGATTCCAGGAAGAAGGCCATGAGGCCCTCGATGGCCAGCGGCACCCCGAAGATGTCGCCCACGTAGTGGGAGTAGTAGGCCCAGTTGGTGCCGAACTGGAACTCCATGGTGATGCCGGTGGCCACGCCCATGGCGAAGTTGATGCCGAAAAGCTTGCCCCAGAACTTGGTCATGTCCTTCCAGATCTCGCGACCGGTCATGACGTAGACGGATTCCATGATGGCGAGGATGAAGGAGAGACCCAGGGTCAGAGGCACGAACAGGAAGTGGTAGAGCGCCGTCAACGCGAACTGCAGGCGCGACAAGAGTACGGGATCCAGCTCACTCATGGGCTCGTGCTCCTGGGTTGGGATTCGGGTGCGGCACCGAAGACCTTATCCGCGGTGCTGGCAGGGGTGGGATGCACCTGATGCGCGGGGCTGAAGAACAGGGTCCAGAGGAGATAGATGGCCGCACCCTTTATGAGCAGCACCAAGCCGATCTCGCGACCGTAACGGCTCAGGTTCCATGCAGACGGATTCAGGTGCATCCAGCGGTATCCTCCGGACCCCTCTATATATTCTAGTGCACCTTCTGCATGATGGCCGTGATACGGCCCTGGTTCATTAGTTGTTTCTTCTCGATGGCGGCGGCGGCCTGCTTGGCCTCGGCGGCGTTGACCGCGCTGCCCACCACAATCACGCCCACCATGCCGAAGAGGTTATGGGGCGTGCACTGATAGATGTATACGCCGGGCTTGGTGAAAGTGACCGTGAGGGGCTGGGACAGCTCACTCTTCCAGGGCGTGGCGCCTGCGGGCATGAACACCGATTCGCTGTTGTGGCCCTGATCGGTGGGCTGGAACGTCACGGTGTCGCCGGGCTGAATCAGCAGATAAGAGGGACTGAACATGAACGCGCCGGCGGGGCCGTTGTTGAGTTCCTGGACCACGTGATCGGCGGCATAGGCGCCGGCCGTCAGCATCAGGCAGGATGCGAACAGGATCGTACGGATGAAAGTCTTCATTATATTCTCCTATGAATTATGGTGATGGTCCCTGGCTTACCAGAGCAGCCACAGGGCCAGATAGAGGGTGTTGTTGTCCGAGGCTTTGCGGCCCGAACCGTCATAGTTGCTCGAGGCACCGTTGAACTTGTCGTACCAGGTGTACTGGGCGGTGACCTGCACGTTCATGGACGGCAGCCAGGTCCACTGGGCGATCCAGCCGCTGCTGTCCGGCGAACCCGTGGCGCTGCCGTTGAGCGGCGCCGGCGCGTAGAGCAGCGGATCGGTGCTGCCGGTGGTATTGAAATACCCCAGCGTCGGCCCGTAGGCGCCGTCCCAGTAGTAGCTGGCGTTCGCCGTCCAGTAGTTGAGGTGATCGCTGGCGGCGGAGGCGCCGACCGCGCCGCTCGCGTTCAGGTCCTGCTGCTCGTGGATATAGCTCGCGTGCAGTGCGAAGGAATCGGTACCGGTGATGTACTGGTACTGGGTGTCAACTCCGGTGTCGCGGTAGTCGTCGGTGGTGCCGGAGAGGGCGTTCCCGCCGCCGGGATACTGGTGCACGCTCATGCCAATGAGGCCGATCTCCAGGTCGTTCTGTCCGGCGGTGCCGGCCCAGGCATGCTCCCAGGCGCCGCGGAAGTAGGGCGCGACGTTGGCGATCACCGCGCTCGAGGTGCTGTCCACAGGCTGGGCGGCGCCGGTGGGACTGGACCGGTACAGGGTGAACTCACCGTACCAGGTGTTGTCGAGCCAGGCGTAGACGCCGGCACCAGCCGCGTTCTGTGCCAGGGCTCCGGCGAGCAGCGGCGCGGCCGCGGGTCCCGGCGCCACACCCGACGAGATGTAGGGGTAGCCCCAGGCGGGCGTGCTGTTCCAGACATCCTGCACCGTGGGATTGTTGTTGATGGTCACGCCCCATACCGCGGCATGGTCACCCCAATTGGCATCGCGGGCGTAGCGGATGTCGGTGTTGTCCATGCTGAAATGATCCGCCGGCTGCTCATAGGTGATCTGCGCGAAAGCGCCCATATGCTCGGCGATAGCGCCGGCATAGAACATGCTGAGCTGCTGCGGGAAGGCTACGGTGCCATTCTGGGCGCCAGCGCCGGCCACCGCGCTGTCGGGCTGGGCTTTGCTGGTCTGGGTATCGGACACGATCACCATGGCGGAAAGCGGCGGGAACTTGTCGATGCTGAGCTGGTCCGTTCCGCCGGAGAGCTTGTCGGGGCCGAGCACGTAGCCGTGCAGTTTGAAATAGCGGCCGAAGGCGTTGAGCTGCGGCGCCACCGTATGGCAGGCGTTGCAGGCAAGGCCCGTCTGGCGCGCGAAACTCGGCACAGCCCAGGTCTGGGGTGCAAAGCAGAGCGTGGCCAGGAAGAGTATTGCGCCTTTGAGCGACACTCGCAAAATCCCGCTGTTCATGGTTTCCTCCTTTGAGTCCCGATTTCCGCGCCCCGCAGGGCGCACTTGTGATTCGCATTGTCAGGATAGGGTCCGGCGGCCTTCCCCGCCTTGACTTGGATCAATGGATACGCTGGCGCCTTCTAGGGGTTTCCCTGATATCCCCGCTGCCCGCCTCGACGCCGGAGATCCGCCCCTTGTTGATGGAGGCATAGAACACGGCCTTGCCCTTCGTCGCGCCGTATTCCCGCTGCATGTTGCGGAGGATCTTCCTGCCTTTCGGGGTCAGTGGCATGGTGTTCATGCCGCCTTGGGTTTTGCCGCTTCGAAGCCGGCGGCGAACGCGGCGGCGAAACCCTCGGGTTTCAGCACCAGCACGTCGCAGGCCAGCCGGTCGAACACGCCTTCCGCGGTGCTGCCGATCAGCAGGCGATCGAGGCCGGTGCGATAGACACTGCCCATGACCACGAGGTCGACGTGCCGGTCGGCCGCGAAATCGATGATGCAACGTGCCGGGTCGCCGTGGAGTATGTGCATCTTCCCGGGCGGCACGCTGTATTGGCGGCCGAGCTTGTAGAGGCCTTCGGCGTGGATCTTGCTCAGCTCCCCGTAGAGGGTGAGGTCGGGCATCCAACCCAGGTACTCCCACTCTCCCGCCGGGGGGATGAACTCATGGACGTTGACCACGTCGAGTTCGGCGCCGCACTGGGTCGCCAGGCCGAGGGCGGTCACGAGGATGTCGTCGTTCAGGCCTCGTGGCTTGTCGTGTTCGTCCAGGGGGTCGACGGCAGCGAGGATATGCTTCGGGACGCTCGCCGATCTCGGGTGCACCAGCATGAGCGGCGCGGGACAGACGCTGAGCAAGCGCCAGTCGGCGGTCGAGTAGAAGGCCCGGTTCAGGGTGGTCTCCGCGCGCGTGTCCTTGATGACCAGGTTCGGCTTCAGGGCCAGGGTCTGGAGGATGATCTGTTCGGCCAGGGGCTGGCCCCATATCACCCCGCATTCGACCTGGACTTGCTCCTCCCTTATGCGACCCGCGAACTCCTCGAGCCGCTGGCGGCGGCCCCGCAGGTAGGCCTCGAGATCGAAGCCGCGACGGGCGGCGTGCTCGAGGCTGCGCAGATACTCGAAGGAACGGAGCTGCAACACCGCATCCATACGTCGGGCGAGGCTGATGGCCCTCAACACGGCCGGTGTCCGCTCAAGCGAACCTTCCAGCACCAACAGGATCTGGGGGCGCTTGGTCATGTCGGCATCTCCACACTCATCCGGCGGGCCGGGACGATGCCAGTTTGGGGCCGCCCGGGTCGCAGAGCGATGATCTAAGTCAAGCCCGCGCGTAGGAGAAAACCCTTACGACACGGTAGGATACGTCGCACGCGAGGCGGCTGAGAGGCAAAGAGGCTAGGAGGATGGGAATGTGACCACCCGCAACCTGAGCTACCTGCTGCATCCCCGGAGCGTGGCGCTGATCGGCGCCAGCGCCGACCCCGCCAAGGTCGGTCACGCCCTGGCGCGCAACCTGGCGGCCGAATTCCACGGCCCGGTGCTGTTCGTGAACCCCAAATACCGGGAGATCGAGGGGCGGCGCTGCTGGCCGGACGTGGCGTCCCTGCCCGAGACCCCCGACCTCGCGGTGATCTGTACGCCCGCGGGCACGGTGCCGCCGCTGGTGCGGCAGCTCGCCGCCAGAGGGGTGCGGGCCGCCATCGTGGTGAGCGCCGGTTTCGGCGAGAGCGGCGGCGAGGGCAAGGCCCTGCAGCAGGCGCTGCTGGACGCCGCCAAGCCCGTCAACCTGCGCATCGTCGGGCCGAACTGCATCGGCGTGCTCAACCCCGCGCTCGGCCTCAATGCCAGCTTCAGCCACGCCCCCGCGCTCCCGGGCCAGATCGCGTTCGTGACCCAGTCCGGCGCGCTGCTCGCGGCGGTGCTCGATTGGGCGCGGCCACGGGGCATCGGTTTCTCGCACATGATCTCCCTCGGCGACATGGCGGACGTGGATTTCGCGGACCTCCTGGATCAGCTCGCCGGCGACAACGGCACGCGGGCGATACTGCTCTACGTGGAGGGCATCCGCGGGGCGCGCAAGTTCATGTCGGCGGCGCGGGCGGCGGCGCGCATCAAGCCCGTGATCGTGGTGAAGAGCGGCCGCCACAGCGAGGCGGCCAAGGCGGCGGCCACCCACACCGGGGCCCTGGCTGGGGCCGACGCCGTCTACGATGCCGCCTTCCGCCGGGCCGGCATGTTGCGGGTGCCGGATCTCGCGGCGCTGTTCGACGCGGTGGACGTGCTGACCCTGCATGCGCCCCCCGCCGGCGACCGGCTCGCCATCCTCACCAACGGCGGCGGCATGGGCGTGATGGCCACCGATGAGCTGATGGAGCGTGGCGGGGAACTCGCGGCCTTGAGCGCAGCGACGTTGAAAGCCCTGGACGCGGGGCTGCCCCCCACCTGGTCCCACGGCAACCCCGTGGACGTGATCGGCGACGCCGACGGTGCACGCTATCGCGGCGCGCTCGAGACGCTGCTGGCGGACCGGGGCGTGGACGCGGTGCTGGCGCTCTATTGCCCCACGGGCGTGAGCGATCCCGGCGAGATCGCGACGGCGGTGGCGGAATTCGCCCGGCGGCGCGGCCACGCCCCCATCCTCGCGAGCTGGGTGGGCGGGGAAGCGGTGGCACAGGCGCGGCAGACCCTCGCGGCGAGCCGCGTGCCGAGCTTCGATACCCCCGAGGAGGCGGTGCGCGCCTTCATGTACCTGGCCGACTACCGGCGCAACCAGGACATGCTCATGCAGACGCCGCCCTCGCTGCCGGAACTCTTCACGCCCGACACCGCCGCCGCCCGCGCCGTCATCGGCCGGGCGCTCGCCGAGCGGCGGGAATGGCTCACGGAGATCGAGTCGAAGGCCCTGCTGGAAGCCTATGCGGTGCCGACGGTGCCGACCCGGTTCGCGGCCGACGCGGACGAGGCCGCCCGGGTGGCGCAGGGTTTTGCGGGGCCCTACGCGCTCAAGATCGTCTCGCCCGAGATCACCCACAAGTCCGACGTGGGCGGCGTGGCCCTGGGCCTGCCGGATGCGGCCGCGGTGCGCGCGGCGGCGGTCACCATGCACGAGCGGGTGCAGGGCCGCCGGCCGGATGCCCGGCTCGCGGGTTTCTCGGTGCAGGCCATGGTGGAACGGCGCGAGGCGGAGGAGCTCATCGCCGGCATCGTCACCGACCGGCAGTTCGGCCCGGTGATCCTGTTCGGCCAGGGCGGCCCCGCGGTGGAGCTCATCGGCGACAAGGCGCTCGGCCTGCCGCCGCTCAACATGCATCTCGCCCGGGCGCTGATGCGCGAGACGCGCATCCACAGGCTGCTGCAGGGCTATCGCGACCGCCCCGCCGCGGACCTGGACGCGGTCGCGCTCACTCTGGTGAAGCTCGCCCAGCTGGCGGCGGACCTGCCGCAGGTGGCGGAACTCGACATCAACCCGCTGCTCGCTGACGCCCGAGGGGTGCTGGCCCTGGATGCGCGGGTGCGGGTGGCGGAAGCCCCCGGGCCCGGGGAGACGCGGCTCGCCATCAAGCCCTATCCCAAGGAACTGGAGCAGGAGATCCACGCCCGCGACGGCGAAGCACTGTGGCTCCGGCCCATCGTCCCGGAGGACGAGCCGGCCCTGGTGCGCACTTTCGACCTGCTCACCCCCGAGGAGATCCGCCAGCGCTTCCACGTGCCCATGAAGGCTTTCACCCACTCGCTGGCGGCGCGGCTCACCCAGATCGACTACGACCGGGAGATGGCCCTGGTGCTGACCGACCACGGCGCGCCGGGCCGCGCGGACATCAACGGCGTGGTGCGCCTCGCCGCGGATCCGGACAACGAACGGGCGGAGTTCGCGTTGCTGGTGCGCCAGGCCTACGCCCGCCGCGGCCTGGGTGCGAGGATGCTGGGGATACTCGCGGACCACGCCCGGGCCCGGGGCATCGGCGAGCTGTATGGGCTGGTACTGGCGGACAACCCGGCCATGCGCGGCCTGTGCCGCAAGCTGGGATTCCAGGAGGAGCCGGTGCCCGGCGAGATGAGCGTGGTGCGGGTGAGCCTGAAGCTGCGCTGAACCCCCGCTTCCCGGCGGAAGGCCGGCCGCGCGCGGCGGATTCGCGCGGCCGGGCCTGGATGAAGACGTCCCCGTGCCGGCGCTCAGTGCCCGGAGTTGGGGGCCGGCGGGAAATCGCTGTGGTAGATGTCCGGCGCGTCCGGGCCATCCACCATGATGAAGCCCATCAGGCCCCGCTCCATGCGCGACAGCGCGTGGTCCACCAGCATGTAGCGTCCCGGCACCAGGGTCTTGAAGTCCACGATGGCCGCGTCGCCGGGCGGCACGCTCACGGTCTGCACGTCCTCCAACGGCGCGCTCGAGAGCGAGCCGTACTCATAGACGTGGTCGAAGATCTCGCCGATGACGTGGAAGGAGGAGGTGAAGTTCGGGCCGCCGACGCCGAAGTAGATGCGCACCGTGTCGCCCACCTTCGAATGCATGATGTGGTACTTGCTGAGCGCGCCCACGGCGCCGTTGAACACGAAGTACTCGGGCCTCTCGTCCAAGAGCTTCTGCACGTCGAACTCCTGGTCGCCGTGCTGGCCATAGGGGGCGGTGGTGTAGATCTCGCCCTGCA
>DASUBN010000259.1:0-3173 GCA_035763245.1 Gammaproteobacteria bacterium
TGAAGAAGATGCGGAATCCTTTGACGCGCGCTGCGGCGAGCAGCTCCTGACAGCGGAGGAGCACGTCCTTCCCTTCTTCGATCTGAGGGACTATGCCGACCTGCATGTCATAGACGACGACGGCGCATCGGGAGGGCTGACAGACTTCCTGAAGAGTCTCCGGAATGGAAAGACCAAACGCTTCGATCATCGTTTCCCTCGACGTTATTTTGGGTTTTCGTTGGCACGGATGAATTCGGCCGTGGCATCGTGCATCTCCTTCAGCGCCGGTTCGGTGACGTAGACCATGTGTCCGGTCTGGAAGAAGTGGTAGCTGATGTTGGACTGGAGCTTCTCGGGAATCTGGAGGTGCTTGTCTTCGTACTCGGCGCCGAAGTAGAGGCAGCCGAGATCGTAGTAGCCGCCCATGAGCAGGACTTTCAGCTTCGGGTTGCGCTTCATGGCGGTGGCCAGGTCGGGCATGACGTTGACGCTGGCTTCCCATCCGCGCTCGCCGGGCGGCGAGTGGCGCAGGTCCCAATCGAAGCCGGGCGTGCTGTAGGCGCTGGGCTTGTACGTCATGTTGTCGCCGAAGTGGAGCGTGTCGCGCGTGTACTGATTGACGGCGGTGTCGTAGGCGGACTGGAGGGCGTCGGTGAAGGGGTCGTACTCGGCGCCTTCGCTGAGCGGGTCGATATCGGGGCCCTGGTAGCGGGTGTCGAGGCGGCCGGTGGTGATGCCCATCTCGGACTGCAGCTCTTTTGAAAACTGGCCGCCGCTGACGCGGAGGTTGGCTTTGATCCAGTAGGCGGCGGGGACGCCGGTGTAGCTCTCGAGTTTCGCGGCGATGGAGCGCTTCTGGTCCTCGGGCAGGTTCGCACCCTGGAGCAGCGCGGTGGCATAGGGGCCGAGGGCGAACTGCTCCACTTCTTTGAGGAGCGGTTCAAGCTGCGCGGGCTGGTTGGGCACGCGATGGTGATACCAGGCCGTAGCGGCCATCGAGGGCAGCGCGAGGAAGTAGCCGTTGTCGGTGCCGGGATTGCCCTGCGGGTCGTCGGCGGAGTTGTCGAAGCTGAGGATCTGGGAGAGGAAGACGGAGCCGTTGAGGTCGAGGTGGCGCTGGAGCAGATACGTGAGCAGCGCCGTGCGGGTGGTGCCGTAGCTTTCGCCAAAGAGGTACTTGGGCGAGTTCCAGCGATCGTATTTGGTGAGGAAGCGGCGGATGAAGCGGTCGAAGGCGCGTGCGTCGGGATCGGTGCCGAAGAAGGCCTTGCCGGCGTCTTTGCCAAAGATGCGGGAGAAGCCGGTGCCGGGCGCATCGATGAAGACGAGGTCGCTGGCGTCGAGCAGGCTGTACTGGTTGGGGATGAGCTGGTAGGGAGCGGCTTCCTGCCGCTGCGCGTCGGGCGGAACGACGATGCGCATGGGTCCGAAGGCGCCCATGTGCAGATACATGGTGGAGCTGCCGGGGCCGCCGTTGTAGAGAAAGGTGATGGGGCGGTTTTTGGGCGCGTCCTTCATGAAGTAGGCGACGTAGTACATGCGCGCGATGGCGGGCTGGTCCGAGAGCTTGGCGGGGAGGTCTTCGGCGTAGCCGGGGAGGTAGTGTCCGTCGAGGGAAAGCTGGGTGTCCTGGTCGTCACTGGAGCCGACGGTGAGGATGCCGGCAACGGCGCGGTAGGCGATGGCCTTGCCTTCGACGCTGACCGAGCCGTCGGTGGTCGAGTCGGGCGGGACGACGGGGAGGGTCTCGTGGACGGCGGGATGGTCGGATTTTTCGGGAGCGGCGGCTGCGGGCTTTGCGTGCTCCTGAGCGAGAGCAAATGGTGCGGCGAGCGAGAGAGCGGCAGCGAGGGCAATGAGCGGAGAGAGCGTGCGCTTGCGGATTGCCAAGGAATGGGCCTCCGGAAAGGCGGGGATTTGTGGGCGGGGAAAAGTATAGCTGAGGGTCAGAGGCCGTGGGCGACGCGGAACGCGCGGACGACCTGGGCGGGGTCGCGGTGCTGGCCATCGACAGCTTCGTTCATGGCGCGCATGTCGTCAGCGGTGACGCGTCCGGCGAGGGCGTCCAGGGCGGTCTGGATTTGCGGCCAGCGGCGGAGGGCGTCGTCGCGGATGAGGGGCACGGCCTGGTAGGGCGGGAAGTAGTGGCGGTCGTCCTGGAGGATGGTGAGGTGGAGGGCCTGGATGGGGCCATCGGTGGTATTGGCGGCGATCATGTCGACCTGATGATCCTGGAGGGCGCGGTAGAGGAGACCGAGGTCCATGGTGCGGGGCGGGCCGTCGAAGCGAAGTCCGTAGGCGGCGGAGAGGCCACGGAGGCCGTCGGGGCGCTGCTCGAATTCGTAGCCAACGCCGAGGCGCATGTGCGGCGTGTCGGCAGCGGCCTGGCTGAGGGTGGTGAGGTGCAGGCGGCGGGCGTCGTCGGTGCGGATGACCATGGCGAAGGAGTTGTCGAAGCCGAGGGGCGGGGCGACGGTGATTTTGTAGCGCTGCCGGTAGAGGCGGCGGACGGTGGCGAGTACGGCGGCGGGCTCGCGCTGGCCGGGCGGCGGGAGGGGCTGTTTGAGGATGGCGGTGAGGGCGGTGCCGGTGTACTCGACGTAGGCGTCGATGCGTCCGGCGAGCATCGCCTGCTGGCAGATGTAGCTGCCGGCGAGGTAGAAGCGGCGTTCGACTTTGAGGTGGGATTTGGCTTCGATTTCCTGGGCGAGGAGTTCGCCGAGGACGACCTGTTCGGTGAAGTTTTTGGAGCCGATGACGGGGTGGTTGGCGTGGGGCGGGGCGCACGCGGTGATTGTAACTGCCACGATTGCGAATAGCACCTGCAGGAATTGGCGATGCATTATTGCGGCTCCGCCTGGGGTGCGGGGATTTTGAAGCGGTGTTCCAGCAGGCCGAGAGCGGCATCGAGGAGGAGCGCGAGCAGGGCGGCGGGGATGGCTCCGGCGAGGATGAGGCCGTTGTCGACGGAGGCGACGCCGCGGAAGATGAGTTCGCCGAGACCTCCGGCGCCGACGGCGGCGGCAATGGTGGCGATGCCGACGCAGGTGACGGTGGCGGTGCGGAGTCCGGCGAGGATGAAGGAGGCGGCGAGGGGCAGTTCGACTTTGACGAGGCGCTGGGTACCGGTGAGCCCAAGGGCGCGGGCGACGAGGAGGACGCTGGGGTCGATGCCCTGGATGCCGGCGTAG
>DASUBN010000260.1:0-4595 GCA_035763245.1 Gammaproteobacteria bacterium
TCCATGAACTGACCGGCGATATCGAGGCCGTAGAGCGCGTCCAGTTCCCGTGCGCAGGTGGGGCTCGTCACGTTGATCTCCGTGAGCCACTCGCCGATCACGTCCAGCCCCACGAACGCAAGGCCCTTCTCCCGGAGTGCCGGTGCCACTTGCCTGCAGATCCAGCGGTCCCGTTCAGTGAGCGCTACGCCGACACCCTTGCCGCCGGCGGCCAGGTTGCCGCGGGACTCGCCCGGCGCCGGCACCCGGGCGAGGGCGTAGGGCACGGGTTCCCCGTCGATGAGTAGGATGCGTTTGTCCCCGTCCTTGATCTCGGGGAGGTACTTCTGGGCCACGGTGAGGCGAGCCCCTTCCCGGGTCAGGGTCTCCAGCACCACCGAGGTGTTGGGGTCTCCCTCGGCCAGCACGAAGATCATGGCGCCGCCCATCCCATCCAAGGGCTTCACCACCACTTTCTTGTGCTCCGCCAGGAAAGCCCGGATGCGGCCCATGTCGCGGGTGATGAGCGTGGGCGGGCAGCATTGGGGAAACCAGGCGGTGTAGGCCTTCTCGTTGGCGTCCCGCAGGGCCTGGGGCCTATTCACCACCCGGACCCCTGCCTGTTCAGCCCGTTCCAGGATGTAGGTCGTCGAGACGTACTCCATGTCGAAGGGCGGGTCCTTGCGCATCAGGATGAGGTCGAGGTCCGCCAGGGGGCCGTCCTGCTCCCTCCCCAGACTGAACCAGTCGTGGCTGTCGTCCTTCACCGTCAGGGCGCGCCGGGGCGCCCTGGCCTCCCCGTCCCGGAGGTAGAGGTCCGGCTGTTCCATATAGGACAAGGTCCAGCCCCGGGCTTGGGCTGCCAGGAGCATGGCCAGGGTGGTGTCCTTGTAGGGCTTGATGGCCCCGATGGGGTCCATCACCACCCCGAGGGTGTTTCGGCCAGTCTTGGGCATGCAAAGCGCCTCGTTAGGGTCCGTAATATCGGGCTGGACCCGAGCCCATGAAATTTATTGCATTCAAGGGATTAAGCGCGGATATTATGCTTAAAGCCCAAGTATGGCAGCCAGCCGGGTGCCTGTTTTAATAGGTCCCGGCCGGAGGCGTAGACGCGGGCTGCATGCCCCGTCGTTTGATAATAATATGTCAACGCCGGCCAGCGGCGACGCGGCCGGAACGGGCTTATGCGCGGAGGTGAAGGTGGCTGACAACAACCCGGATGGCGGTCTCCAGGGGCTCAAGGTCCTGGTGATCGACGACAGCAAGACTATCCGCAAGACGGCCGAGACGCTCCTGTCGAAGGAAGGTTGCGAGGTGGTGACGGCGGTGGATGGCTTCGAGGCGCTGTCCAAGATCGCCGATCACAAGCCGGACATCATCTTCGTGGACATCATGATGCCGCGCCTCGACGGCTACCAGACCTGCGCGCTCATCAAGCACAACAACAACTTCAAGCAGACGCCGGTGATCATGCTGTCCAGCAAGGACGGCCTGTTCGACCGCGCCCGCGGCCGCATCGTCGGCTCCGAGCAGTACCTGACCAAACCGTTTACGAAAGATGAATTGGTGGGCGCGATTCACCGCCACGTGCGGAAATCCGCCTGATTTAGACAGCCCGGGCACGAGCCCGGGCGTAAGTGCAACCAGAGGAAGCAGCAGTTATGTCGACCGTGCTCATCATTGACGACTCCCCCACCGAGGTCCATGTCCTCAAGACGTGGCTGGAGAAGAACGGCTTCAGCACCATCACCGCCGAGAGCGGCGAAGAGGGCATCGAGAAGGCCAAGAGCGAGAAGCCCGACGCCATCATCATGGACGTCGTCATGCCCGGCATGAGCGGCTTCCAGGCGACGCGCCAGCTCTCCAAGGATCCGGACACCTCCCGCATCCCGGTGGTGATGGTCACCACCAAGGACCAGGAGACCGACAAGATCTGGGGTATGCGCCAGGGCGCCGTGGCGTACCTGCCCAAGCCCGTCACCGAGAAGCAGCTCGTGGACAAGATCAAGGAAGTGATCGCGGGTTAAGCCATGGCGAGCGCACTCCTCGAACTCCGCGAACGCCCCTTCGAGCTCCTCAAGGAACTCGAGCGGCGCAGTCGCATCGCGGCTTCCGGACGCGGCCAGGAAAGCGGCCAGCAGGAGGAGTGGGTCGGCGTGGGGTTTCGGGTCGGGCGTACGCGGCTCGTGGCGGCCCGTCAGGAGGTGCGCGAAGTGCTGACTTGGCCCGGCGTGACGCCGCTGCCGGGCGCCAAACCCTGGCTGCTCGGCCTCGCCAACGTCCGTGGCCAGCTGCTGCCGATCACCGATCTCGCCGCCTTCTTCGGCGGCGAACCCATCACCGTGGGCCGCGGCACGCGGGTGGTGATGGTGAACCATCCCGATATCCCCGCCGGCCTCCTGGTGGACGAGGTGCGCGGCTTCCGCCGCTTCGTCGCATCGGAGAAGGCGGAGTCGCTGCCCGAGTCGCTGCCGGGGATGACGCCTTACCTGGCGGGCGCCTACGGCACGGATGAGGACGTCTGGGGAGTGCTTGGCCTGCATGGACTCGTGGAGAGCACGGTGTTCCTGCAGGCGGCACGTTGATCGAGTCAAGGCTCCATATATTTAGGGTGAACCGACATGGCCGATAACGAGAAGCGATCCAACACAGCCCTGGTGGTGCTGCTGGTGCTGTTCCTGCTGTGCATGGCGGGAGCGGTCTGGAACTTCCTGCAGGTGGGTCTCAACTCCAGTCGCGACAAGGAGTTCCTGGGTCTCTCGGCGCAACAGTCGCTGATATCCCAGAGCCTGGTACGGGCCGCGGACCAGGCCATGGCCGGCAACACCGACGCCTTCCAGCAGCTCCTGAACGGCCGCGACCAGTTCGACACCAGCATCAGCCTGATGGGCAACGGCGACCCCCAGACCCTGATGCCGGCGGCGAGCGGCGAGGTGCTCTCGGAAGTGAACGTGCTGCAGACCCAGTGGGGCCAGGTGCGTGGGGCGGTGCAGGTGATCCTCTCGGCCCACGACTCCGTGCTCGTGGCGAACCAGGCGGCCACCAGCATCCGCCAGACCATGCCCGACCTCCTCAAGAGCTGGGATAGCTTCGCCGACGAGGCCAACAAGCGCAACGCCGGCCACAACACCGTCTACTACGCCGCCAAGCAGGGTTATTACGGCCAGACCATCCTGCGCGACGTGAACCAGCTCACCACCGGCGGCCATGGCGACGTGTCCAACGTGGCCCAGGAGCTGCCCGACACCATCCAGAACTTCACCCGCATCACCCATGGCATGCTGGACGGCAACCCGCAGCTCGGTATCCCGGCGGTGAACGATCCGACGTTGCTGCCCATCCTGCGTCAGAGCAACCTGCTGTTCGACAAGGTGAACAACAGCCTGAACTCGCTCACGCCGATGATCGGCCTGCTCGTCAACGTGCAGAAGGCCAACCAGACGATCCACAACCTCTCCGACCAGCTCCTGACCAACGCCCAGGCCATCAACACCAGCTACGAGCGGGCCGTGAGCGAGCGCCTGTTCCGCCCGGTGGTGGGTTACGTGCTGTTCGGCATCGCCGTGTTCCTGCTGTTGCTGATCCTGTGGATGTACGTGCTGGGCGGCGACGCCCGCCGCGCGGCCCAGATCCAACAGGAGACCAACGAACGCAACCAACAGGCCATTCTGCGGCTCCTGGACGAACTCGGCTCCCTGGCAGACGGCGACCTCACCGTGCAGGTCACCGTGACCGAGGACATCACGGGCGCCATCGCCGACTCCATTAACTACGCCCTGGAGGCCCTGCGCGGCCTGGTGGCGACCATCAACGACACGGCCGTGCAGGTGGACGCCGCCGCCCGCCAGACGCAGGCGACCACGACCCACCTCGCCGAAGCCTCCGTGAACCAGTCCAAGCAGATCAACACGGCATCCCAGTCCATCACCGAGATGGCGAAGTCCATCGAACAGGTGTCCGCCAACGCCGAACGCTCCGCGAAGGTGGCCCAGCAATCGGTGGAGATCGCGCACAAGGGCGGCCAGGCAGTGCGGCGCACGATCGATGGCATGAACTCGATTCGAGAGACGATCCAGGAGACCTCGAAGCGAATCAAGCGACTGGGTGAATCCTCCCAGGAGATCGGCGACATCGTGGAACTCATCAACGACATCGCCGAACAGACGAACATCCTGGCACTCAACGCGGCGATCCAGGCATCGATGGCCGGCGAAGCGGGCCGCGGTTTCGCGGTGGTGGCGGACGAAGTGCAACGCCTCGCAGAACGCTCCGCCAACGCCACGCGGCAGATCGAAGCGCTGGTGAAGACCATTCAGACGGACACGAACGAAGCGGTGATCTCGATGGAGCAGTCGACCGCGGGCGTGGTGGGTGGAGCCCAGCTCGCCGAGAACGCCGGTAGCGCACTGGACGAGATCGAGAAGGTGGCGAACCACATCGCGACGCTGGTGCAGAGCATCTCCAACGCCGCCCGCCAGCAGGCCCAGACGGCCGGCGAGGTGTCCCGCACCATGAACGTGATTAGAGAGATCACCGCGCAGACTACCGAAGGCACCAACGCCACGGCCGTCAGCGTAGGCAAGCTCGCGGCGCTGGCTACCGAGATGCGTAAGTCG
>DASUBN010000261.1:0-3308 GCA_035763245.1 Gammaproteobacteria bacterium
CGAGGAAGGCGGTGGCGATCATCACATCGCCGATCCGCCCATTGAGCGTCGCCGCCTTGCCCATGACGTAGAGGCCCTGGAGCACGGTCGTGGGATAGGAGACCGTATGCAACATCTGATAGGCGGCGTAGCCGAGGGGATAGTCGACGTTGATGATCAGCGCGTCGCTCACGCCGAGTCCTTCCAGTCCGGGGATGCGCAGGCGACGGTCGATGCGGTCCAGCTTCAGCTTGGCGATGTCGATTACCTGGGCGTCCACGGCCAGCGCCTGGCGCTGGTTGGTCAGGTTGGGGCAGCAAGCGGAAGCGAGCGGCCGACGTGCTGGAGGAGTGCGGCCAGTTCCGGCGGCGGCGGCCCCGTGGACCAGCGCTGCCAATAGATATGGAGCCGGGCCCAGGGGCAGAGCCACCGGCGGACCTGCCGCAGCGTCGCGGCCCAGACGATGCGCTCCGCTGATTTCCCCCCCCGCTTGCTCGTCGGGGGCGGCGGGCTGTACTGGGCCGCCGAACAGGAGGCTGAAGGTGAAGGCGAGCATCACCAGGAGCCAGTGGCGCACGATGGCGGCTTCGGAGCGGACCTGGAAGTCGGCCCAGCCCAACTCGTGCTTGGCGGGCTTGTAGAAATGCTCGATCCAGTCCCGCAAGCAGTACCGGCAGTACACTTGTGCGGGATCGGCCTCTCGCTTCGTGCAGTTGGTTGTCATGTACCAGGTGCCGTCCGGATCGAGCGTGGCGGGATCGTCGGTGGCGGCGATCAGGCGCACCGGCTGCTCCGGGCCGTAGGCGGTCCCGAGGGACAGTTCCGCGACGTAGTGGACGAGTTCCTTGCCGTGGCTGTCGGTGCGCACGGTGCGCTGCCACTGCTCGCGTGGCACGCGCCGGGCCGCTTCGGCCGGGGTGAAGGCGGGCGGGTTGGCCTCATCTTCCACCACCTGCCAGGTGCCGCGACCGGGGCGGATCGCCAGGATGTACTTGAGCCCGGCGGTGAAGAGCCGCGCCTCCAGCTTCGCATTCTCGCCGTAGATGCAATCGGCCACCACCGCACCGAACGGAATCCCGGCGGCTTGCGCTTCCTGGATCAGTTCCCACGCCAACTCCGGCTTGGTGCGGAAGGTGGCGTCGCTCTTCCCTTCAGTCAGCCGCGCGGCCGGGCGGTAGGGCTTGACGCCGAGGGGCACATGGTGATGGCCGTCGGTCCAGTGCGTCGTGACAGCGACGACGCCATTGGCGGTGTGGCCGAGCCTCCCGATATATTGGTTCGCCGCCAGAGCGATGCGATGCCCACGCTTCGGATCCCCGGTCTCGTCGATGATCAATACGCCGCCGGTGTGTGGGGCCACCTCGGGGTGCGCTCGCCAGACCGCGAGGCGCCGCCGATTCAGCGCCTCCGCATCCCAGGGCGCCGCGTGTAAGAAGTGATGCAGCCGCTGCCGCTCCGCGCCCGGGACCAAGGCGGCGAGGCCGGTCACGGTCTTGTGGTGCTCGCGCGGCAGGAGCAGGCCGATCAGATACTGCCGCAGGGCAGCGCGTTCCGCCCGCCGACAGAACAGCTCGTCGAACCGGGCGCAGAACACATCGATCACTTCGGTGGTCGGGGGCACGGGCTTGCGCGGTGTCGTCATCCCCTCTCCTTCCTCCAGGAATATGCTCCCTAGTTTCCCCCAAACGCCGCATGATTCGTGCCCCAACCTGACCAACCAGCGACTAGGCGATAGCCGACTCGGGAGGCTTCAAACCCGCTCATGGGCATGCGGACCAAGACCCCTTGCACCAGTTCATACACCCAGCCCTCGTCATCGGGCAAGGACTCCAAGTCGTCCACGGTCATGGGCGGCGCATTGGGTACGATCTCCGCCCAGGGCGCCAGGGTGTTGCGCGGTGATACGTGTGTCGTGGCGCTCATTGCTGCCTAAATCCTTCCATGGTGTAGTGGCAAGGGAGCTGGGGGCGGCGGTATACTGATGGCAGCGAATCATCCCCTTTCTCTCCCCGGAGTCTACGATGTCTACCATGTTGTCCTTTCCCACCGTGCCGCCGTCCGCCGAGGAGGCGGTGCGCGCGCGCTACGAGTCGGCGGCGGACGCCGAGACGCGGACGCGCTACCAGATGGTGCTCCTGGCCCAGCAGGGCCTCTCGGCCACGGCGATCGCGCCGTTGGTCGTCCGCAGCCACGACACGGTGTCGCGGGTGCTGCGGCGCTACCGCGCCGGCGGCCTGGACGCCGTCCCGCACCGCCCCCGGCCCGGCCGAGCGCCGACGATCACCCCGGTCTGGCAGGCCGAGTTGGTGCGGGTGATCGACCTGGACCCGCACGACGTGGGCGTGCCGAGCGCCAACTGGACCACCGGGCTGCTGGCGAACTACCTGGCCCAGCAGACGGGGATCGCGGTGGACCAGGAGACCGTCCGCCGCTATCTGCACCGCCTGGGCTACGTCTGCAAGCGGCCCACCTGGACGGTGGCGCACAAGGCCCACGAGCGGGAAGACTACCTGGGAAACGCCTGCGGGCGGAGCTCTTGTTGACGGCAGCGTTGGCCGGGGTCGATCCCGACCTGGCCGCTGTCTCGTCTGAGCGTCCGCCCGCTCCCGATCCGACGGCCGTGCCCGTGGTGGCCGCCCTGCTCGCCGCCCTGGGGGAATCGGACCTTTTGCCGGAGGTCCCGCAGGATGTGCCCAACCTGCTCGGCTTGTTGCCCCGGGCCGACCTCTACGTCCAAGACGAGGTGCAGATCGCCTTGCACCCGACGCTCACCCGCGTCTGGAGCGCCAAGGGCCACGGCGGGCAGCGCCTGGTCCGCGCCCCCGGTACCAACCAGAAATGCTATGGGTTCGGCCAGGTGGACTGGCGCGACGGCGGACTCAGCTTCGGCTTCAGCCCCCGCCGGGACGCCGACACCTTCTGCTTGCAGCTCGACGACGCGGTCACGCGCTCGCAGGAACGCGGGCGGGTCGCCATCATCCTGTGCGACAACGCCAAGACCCACACGCCAAAAGGCTCCAAGCGGGTGCGGGAGACCCTCGCCCGCCACGCCGACGCCCTCCGCTTGGTCTACACCCCCGCCTACGACCCCGACAGCAACCCGATCGAACGCCTCTGGCGGGTCTGGCGGCGTGACGTGACCCACAACCACCACCGCGACGACTTCTGGGACCTCTACGCCGACGCCGAGGCGGAAGTCGAGCGCTTCCAGGCCGATCCCGCCGCCGTTTTGCGCCACATCGGCAGCATCCCGCCCGAACGCCCCGCCGACGACACGGCCGACGACGAACTACGCCTGGTCGCCTAGGATTGCAGATGCAGCATGGAAG
>DASUBN010000262.1:0-2803 GCA_035763245.1 Gammaproteobacteria bacterium
GGGCGTAGGCCGAGATCTCGTATTGGGCGTAACCGCCGGCGGCGAGCGCTGACTGGCAGTCCTGTTGCATGGCCCAGGCTTCGTCCTCGTCCGGCAGCGGCGGCGGGTGGGCGTGGAACAGGGTGTTGGGTTCGAGGGTGAGCTGGTAGTGGGAGAGATGGGCGGGTTCCAGGGCCATGGCGTGGCGTACGTCCGCCAAGGCTTCCTCCCGGGTCTGCTCCGGCAACGCGTACATGAGGTCCAGGTTGAAGTTAGCGAGTCCGGCGGCATGGGCTTCCTCGGCCGCGCGCTCCGCCTCGCCGCTGGTATGGATGCGTCCCAGCGTCTTGAGGGCCCGGGTGTCGAAGCTCTGCACGCCGATGGAAAGCCGTGTGACCCCGGCGCCGCGGTACTCCGCGAAACGGCCGTGTTCCACCGTGCCCGGATTGGCTTCGAGCGTGACTTCCGCGTCGCTGGCCATGCCCAAGCGCGCGCGTGCGCCCGCGAGGATGCGGGCGATGGCTCCGGCGCTGAAGAGACTCGGGGTGCCGCCGCCGAAGAACACGGTCTCGAGGGTGCGACCCTCTACCCGGGGCAGGTCCTGGTCCAGGTCCCGCAGCAGCGCGTCCACGTAAGCCGCTTCCGGCAGCGGGCCCTTGAGGCCGTGGGAGTTGAAGTCGCAGTAGGGGCACTTCTTCACGCACCAGGGCAGGTGCACGTAAAGACTCAGCGGCGGCAGCAAAAAGCGCGTTTTTTCCTCCCCAGCGGCGTTGCGCCCGGCTTCATCCGCCGCATGCGGCGGACCCTCACGTACCATCGGAGTACGCTCCGGTTCCGCGCCGCGCTTTCCTGCGCGGCTGGAACCCCAGGGCATACCTCCGTGTATGCCCGCTCGCCCTGCGGTCGAGTCCTCGGCCATGCGCGCCTTGCTGGGAAGGGAAATCCATCGCTTTTTGAAAGCGCAGCTTCATGGTTTAGTGGCGGGCGCGGAAATGCACCACGAGGCGTGCCAGGGCCTGGCCGCGGTGACTGAGCCGGTTCTTCACTTCCGGCGGCAGTTCCGCGGAGGAGCAGCCCTTCTCCGGCACCCAGAACACCGGGTCGTAGCCGAAACCGTTCGTGCCCTTGGGTGCGCGTAGGATGGCACCTTCCCAGATGCCTTCGGTCACCAAGGGCGCCGGATCCTTGGCATGCTTCAGATACACGATGACGCAGCGGAAGCGGGCGGTGCGCCCTGAGTCCGGCACCTCCTGCATGGCCTTCAGCAGCTTCTCCAGGTTAGCCCGGTCATCGGACGGCGTCCCCGCATAACGAGCCGAATGGATGCCTGGGGCGCCCTCCAGTGCGTCCACTTCCAGGCCGGAATCGTCGGCGATGGCCGGGAGCTTGGCGTGGGCGGAAGCGTTGCGTGCCTTGAGGATGGCATTCTCGATGAAGGTGAGGCCTGTCTCCTCCACCTCGGGCACGCCAAGCGCGCTCTGGGCCACGATCTCCATGTCGAGGCCGCTCAACATGGAGTTGAGTTCCTTCGTCTTGCCTGCATTGTTCGTGGCGAGGACCACCTTCCGAGTCATTTCAATACCTGCTGCGCTCGCCGGGGCGTAGTTGCGCTTCGGCTCGTCTAGCCCCATTCGCCACTCTCTGTGCTCCGCTCATGGTCCAGCGCGTACACCCATGGTAAGCCCGCGTGGCGCATATGCCGCGTCCGTCGTTCGCGACGACCTTGAAATGCCCATCATTTTGAAAGCGCCTCACGCTGTTTGCGGATGAGTTCGGCGACGCCTTGTTCTGCGAGCTTGAGCAGGGCATCCAATTCGTGGCGGTGGAAGGCGTGACCCTCGGCCGTGCCCTGCACCTCGATGAAGGCGCCGGCGTCGTTCATGACCACGTTCATGTCCGTCTCCGCCTGGGAGTCCTCATCGTAGTCGAGGTCCAGCACCGGCTCGCCGCCGACGATTCCCACTGACACCGCCGCCACCGCGCCGTAGACCGGGTCGGTCTTGATGGTCTGCCTGGCGCGCAGGTTATCCATCGCGTCCTTGAGCGCCACGTAGGCGCCGGTGATGGACGCGGTGCGGGTGCCGCCGTCCGCCTGCAGCACGTCGCAGTCGAGGGTGACGGTGCGCTCCCCCAGGGCCTGCATGTCCACCACGGCGCGCAGCGAGCGGCCGATGAGGCGCTGGATCTCCAGGGTGCGACCGCCCTGCTTGCCGCGCGACGCCTCCCGGTCGCTGCGGGTATGGGTGGCCCGGGGCAGCATGCCGTATTCCGCGGTGATCCAGCCCGAGCCCTTGCCCTTCAGGAAACCCGGCACCCGTTCCTCCACGCTGGCGGTGCACAGCACTCGCGTGTCGCCGAAGCACACCAACACGGAGCCTTCGGCATGGCGGGTGTAGTGGCGGGTGAGGCTGACGGGGCGCAGCTGCTGCGCGGCGCGGCCGTTGGCTCGCATGCTCGAGGCTCCAGAAGATCGGGGCTATGGGGAATTATAAGCGCTTGGGGGGAACGGACAGGTGGCGTGAGGCTATTCCATCCACTTGAGCGCGACGGCCGTGACGTTATCGCTCGTCGGTGAAGCACGCTCTTCGGCTTCGGCCGTCAGGAGATCCAGGTTGGTCTGCAGCTCGATCTCGGAGCAGAGTTCCTCGGCCACGTGGGCTTCGTCCAGGGGCGCCCAGAAGCCGTCGGAGCACAGCAGCGTCACGTCGCCGGCCATGAGCTGGCGTGGCTCGGCGATGGATATGTTGGGCATCTCCGGTTCGCCTCCGAGGCACTGCTCCACGAAGTTACGCATGGGGTGGGTGTGCACGTCCGCGTCCTTGAT
>DASUBN010000263.1:0-5496 GCA_035763245.1 Gammaproteobacteria bacterium
CCACGCCGCTGGAGGTGGAGATCGTGGGTTACAACCTGGACACCCTGAAGCAGGTCAGCGACCAGGTCGCCCAGGCGCTCTCCACCTCGTCGCGCTTCGCGGACGTGAAGAGCACCATGCAGTCGGGCCAGCCGGAGATCCAGATACACATCGATCCGGCGCGCACGGCCCAGCTGGGCCTGCTCACCAGCGACGTGGCCAACACCGTGGTCTCCAAGGTGCGCGGCGACGTGGCCACCCGCTACACCCTGCACGACCGCAAGATCGACGTGCTGGTTCGCAACCGTGCCGACCAGCGCGCCAACGTGAACGACATCCGCAACCTGGTCATCAACCCGGGTTCCGACGACCCGGTGCCGCTCTCGGCGGTGGCCGACGTGACCCTGGACGAGGGCCCCGGCGAGATCCGCCGCGTGGGCCAGGAGCGCGTGGCGCTGGTCTCCGCCAACGTGGCCCAGGGCGACCTCGGCACGGCGGCGGCGGAAGCCAGCACCCTGCTCGCCAAGATCTCCCTGCCCGCCGGCATCTACGCCCGCGTCGCCGGCCAGAACGAGGAGATGCAGAGCTCCTTCCATTCCATGCAGTTCGCGCTCGGGCTCGCCATCTTCCTGGTCTACCTGGTGATGGCAGCCCAGTTCGAGTCCCTGATCCATCCGCTGGTGATCATGTTCAGCGTGCCGCTGGCCCTCGTGGGCGCGGTGTTCGCGCTGTTCATCACCCAGACCACCATCAGCGTGGTGGTGTTCATCGGCTTCATCATGCTCGCCGGGATCGTGGTGAACAACGCCATCGTGCTGGTGGACCTCGTGAACCAGCTGCGCAGCCGCGGCATGGAGCGGGAGCAGGCCTTGGTGGAGGCCGGGCGCTCGCGCCTGCGTCCCATCATCATGACCATGCTCACCACCACCTTGGGGCTCTTGCCCATGGCGCTCGGACTGGGACAGGGCGCCGAGATCCGTGCCCCCATGGCGATCACGGTCATCGGCGGCATCCTGTTCTCCACCCTGCTGACGCTGGTGGTGGTGCCGGTGGCCTACTCGCTGCTCGACCGCAAGGATGACGTGAAGGTCCCCGCCGGGGCCGCGGCCGGCGAAGCGGTCGCTCCATGACCATCACGGAATTCGCCCTCAAGCGCCCGGTCACGGTGATGGTGGTGTTCACCTGCTTCGCGGCGATCGGCGTGATCGCGGCGCGGCTCCTGCCGCTCGAGTACTTCCCGGACATCGAGTTCCCCTTCATCCAGGTGCAGGTGCCCTACCAGGGCTCCAGCCCGGAAGAGGTGGAGCGGCTCATCACCAAGCCCATCGAGGAGGCGCTCGGCACCCTCTCCGGCGTGAAGCGCATGACCTCCACCTCCGACGCCAACCAATCGGAGGTGGACCTGGAGTTCGACTGGGGCGAGAACGTGTCGGTGAAGGAAGTGCAGGTGCTGGACAAGGTGGACTCCATCCGCGGCGATCTGCCGGCGGACGTGCGCCACATCGCGGTGCTGAAGCAGTCCGGCGCCGACATCCCCATCCTGCAGCTGCGCATCTCCAGCAATCGCGACCTCACGCGCTCCTACGACATGCTGAACCGGCTGCTCAAGGACCGGATCCAGCGGGTCTCCGGCGTGTCCCACGTGGACCTCTACGGCGTGGTGCCCCAGGAGATCCGCATCGAGCTGCATGCGGACGCCATCGCCGCCCACAACGTGGACCTGAACAAGCTCAACGAGATGCTGCAGCACAGCAACTTCGCGGTCAGCGCCGGTGATATCACCGATTCCGGCCAGCGTTACCTGGTGCAGGTGAACGACGAATACAAGTCCCTGGACGACATCCGCAACCTGCGCATTGGCGAGGGCAACTTGAGGCTCGGGGACATCGCCACCATCACCCATGCCAACCCGGAGCTCAACTACGGCCGGCACCTGGACCGCAAATATGCCATCGGCATCGACGTCTACAAGGAGACCGGCGCCAACATGGTGGAAGTGGCGCAGCGGGTGATGGCGGAGGTGAACGACGTGGCGCGCATGCCGGAGATGCAAGGCGTGAACATCTTCCCCCTGGGCAACCAAGCGGACGGCGTGAAGCAGTCCCTCTCCGCGGTGCTGGACGCGGGCCTCATGGGCGCCCTGTTTTCGCTGGTGGTGCTCTACTACTTCCTGCGCCAGTTCACCACCACCCTGATGGTGACGCTCGCGGTGCCCTTCTCGCTCCTGATCGCGCTCGCGGTCATGTACTTCATGGGCCTGTCGCTCAACATCCTCTCCATGATGGGCCTGATGTTGGCCATCGGCATGCTGGTGGACAACGCGGTGGTGGTGACTGAGAGCATCTTCCGTCACCGGCAGCTGCACCCCGGCGACCCCGTGCAGGCGGCCATCACCGGCTCGCGCGACGTGTCGCTGGCGGTCACCGCCGGCACGCTGTCCACCATCATCGTGTTCCTGCCCAACGTATTCGGCGTGCAGAACAACCTCACGGTGTTCCTGAAGCACGTGGCCATAGCCATCGTGGTGTCGCTGGCCGCCTCGCTCTTCATCTCGCTCACCATGATGCCCATGCTCTCGGCGCGCATCCCGGCACCCAAAGCCCCCAAGCGTCCGCACCTGGTGGAACGGCTAGGGGCGCGCTACGGGAAGCTGCTCGGCTGGTCGCTGACGCACCGCTGGACCATGATCGGAGTCATCTTCCTCGTGATCGCCACCGCCGCCCTGCCGATCGCCCTCGTGAAGAAGGATTCGGGCGACGGCAACCCCACGCGCCTGTTCCTGGAATACAACTTCAATGGACATTACTCGCTGGAGGTGGTGGAGGACGCGGTGAACCAGGTTGAGGGCTACCTCTTCGCCCACCAGAAGCAGTTCGAGTTCAAGTCCATCTACACCTATTACGACAACGGCCGTGCCGAGACCAGCATCCTGCTGCGCGACGACCTCAAGGACCGCAAGAGCGCGCCAGAATTGGAGGACGAGATCCGCAAGGACATGCCGCACCTCGCCATCGGCCAGCCCAGCTTCGACGACCAGCAGAGCGGCGGCGGCATCCAGATGCAGATCGCCGGGGATTCCACCAGCGTGCTCGAGGAGCGCGCCCAGGAGATCACCCGCATCCTGTCCCGAGTGAAGGGCGTGGAGGACGTACGCGCCGACGCCCTGGCCGGCACCCGCGAGGTGCACGTGCACGTGGACCGCGACCGGGCGCTGCGCGCCGGCCTGGACGCCGACAGCGTCGCCTCCGCCGTGATGGTGGCCTTGCGCGGCGAGGAGCTGCCCCAGTATCGCGGCGCCAACGGTGAGATCAACATAAGCCTCGCCTACCAGAAGAAGGACCGCGAGACCTTGGAGCAGCTGCGCAACCTGCAGCTCTATAACGCGGCCGGTCAGGCGGTGCGCCTGGATTCCGTGGCGGACTTCAGCGTCACCGAGGGCCCCTCCAGCATCGAGCACGTGAACCGGGCGGCGTCGCTGGGCATCACCCTGAGCCTCGCGCACGACGTGACTTTCGACGAGGTGCGGCCCCGAATCAAGCAGCTCATGGACAGCATGAACCTGCCGCCGGGCTACCAGTGGTCCTTCGGCGAGGGGGTGCAACAGGACGATTCCGACAACCAGACCATGGTCACCAACATGCTGCTGGCGGCCCTGCTGATCTACATCGTGATGGCGGCGCTGTTCGAGTCACTGCTGCACCCTGCGGCGATCCTCTCCGGCATCGTGTTCTCGATCTTCGGGGTGTTCTGGTTCTTCCTCGCGACCGGCACGAGCTTCGGCATCATGGCCATGATCGGCATCCTGATCCTGATGGGCGTGGTGGTGAACAACGGCATCGTGATGATCGACCACATCAACCAGCTGCGGCGCGAGGGCCAATCGCGCTATTCCGCGGTGGTGGAGGGCGCCACCCACCGCCTGCGCCCCATCCTTATGACCATGTCCACTACCATCCTGGGCCTCGTGCCGCTCGCCATCGGCAACACCACCATCGGAGGCGATGGCCCGCCCTACTTCCCCATGGCGCGGGCCATCATCGGCGGCCTGGCGTTCTCGACGCCGGTGAGCCTGCTGGTGCTGCCCACCATCTACATCCTGCTGGACGATCTGGGGCTATGGTCGGCGCATGTGACGCAGGCGGCGCGGGAGTGGCGAACCCGGCGCGCGGCGCGCAATGCCGGCACCCCGGAACAGGCTTGATCCCACGCTACGCTCGAGGAGAGACCCCATGTACCGTGAACACCGCCTGCCCGCCCTGACGGCGCTGCTGTTCGCCATGGCCGCTTGCGCCACGCTCGGCGCGGCCAGGGCGCAGGCCGCCACCCCACCCCGGATCCGGGTGCTGCTGGTGGGAGTGGATCATCTGGGCAAGAAACACGATGTGCACAACTCACCCCACATCGACCCGATGACGCCACAGCGCCAGGCCGAGATCCAGACGATCATCGGCGGCATCGCCCGGTTCAAACCCACCAAGGTGATGGTGGAACGGGACTACCGGGACGCCAAGACGACGGCGGAGTACCAACAGTACCTGCAGGGCCGTTTCACCCTGGGCCCCAACGAGATCTATCAATACGGCTTCCGCCTCGCGGCCCTGGCCCATGATCCGGCGATCTACTGCGTCGACACCATCGAGGATTTCCCCTTCGACTACGAAGGCATGACCGGCTCGGCGGCGCGCCATGGGCAGCAGGCGATCTTGGACGCGGCGGAGGCGGAGCTGGCCCCCTATCTCAAGCGGCTCGACGACCTGACCCTGCACGGTAGCATCGGCGACGTGCTGCGCTACGTGAACGACCCACAGGCCTCGGGCATGAACGGCGGGTGGTACCCGCTCATCGCACGCGTGGGCGCGGATGACGACTATGCCGGCGCCGACCTGGTGTCCACCTGGTATGCGCGCAACGTGCACATCTACGCGAACGTGATGCGGCAGGCGGAACCCGGGGACCGGGTGGTGATCTTCATCGGCGCCGGCCACGTTCCAGCCATGCGCTGGATGTTTCAGCAATCCCCGGACGTCGAGCTGGCGGACACGGAAGCGTACCTGCGCTGACGAACGGGGTCCGCCGCGCGGGCGGCCGAGTTCAGTCGGCGACGCCGACGGTCTTCACGGCGGGCGAGTGCTCGGTCTTCTCGGGAGGCCTCAGCAGCAGGCTCTGGATGTCCCAGTAGTTGAGGTGCACCACGTTGACCGGGAGCGCGTTGACGCTCATGTCCAGTGTGGCGCCGTTCGGCACGAAGGGGAGCATGTAGTCCAGGGAGGAGATCTCCGGCACGCTCTCCCCGTCGTTGGCGTAGGCGAGCTTCTGCTTCAGGTATTCGGTGCGGTGCTTGAGCTTCTCCGGACGGTTGCCGTCGTTCTTGAGCTTCATCACCACTTCCCAGATGTTGGCGCCGATGGCGAGGCAGTCCTTGGCGTTGCCGTAATTGACGTCCGAGACCGGCTTGGTGCCGGCGCTGCGCGCCATCTCGGCGATGTGATGCTCGGTGAAGTGCAGGTAGAGGTACTG
>DASUBN010000264.1:0-4591 GCA_035763245.1 Gammaproteobacteria bacterium
GGCAGCCTGCAGGACATGCGCCCGGACGGTCAGGGCCGGGTGCGCCTGGACTACACCATACCATCCAGGGGCCTGATCGGCTTCCAGACCGAGTTCCGCACCATGACCTCGGGTTCGGGGTTGTTGCATCACGTGTTCGACAAATATGCCCCGGCGAAGCAGGTGGGAGTGAATCAGCGCGCCAATGGCGCCCTGATCTCCAACGGCACCGGTAAGGCCGTTTCCTACGGCCTCTTCGGGCTGCAGGAGCGCGGCCGCCTGTGCGTGGGCCCCGGCGAGGACGTGTACGAGGGTCAGATCGTCGGCATCCATGCCCGCGACAACGATCTCACGGTGAATCCGCTCAGGACCAAGCAGCTCACCAACATCCGCGCCGCCGGCCGCGATGAGAACATCCTGCTCACGCCGCCGATCCGTTTCACGCTGGAACAGGCGTTGGAGTTCATCGAGGACGACGAGCTGGTGGAGATCACGCCGCAGAACATCCGTCTGCGCAAGCGCTACCTGAAGGAACAGGATCGCCGCAAGGCGGGACGCGGCAGCACGGAAGCGGCCTGAGCATCGCCTGGATCCGGCCGCACAAAAGGGGGTGCCGATGGACGCCGTTTACGCCGAGGCCGTGAAGCGATTCCAGGAGCTCTTCGCGCGTGCCTGCAAGCTCGACCTGCCCGAGACCACCGCCATGAGCCTCGCCACGGTGGACGCGGACGGCCGGCCTTCGGTGCGCACCGTGTTGCTCAAGGCTTTCGACGAGCGTGGCTTCGTGTTCTACACCAACAAGCTGAGCCGCAAGGGTCGTGCGCTCGCCGCCGACCCGCGCGCGGCACTCTGCTTTCTGTGGCAGCCACTCATGGAACAGGTGTTGGTGGAGGGCGCGGTCTCGGGCGTGAGCGTGGCGGAGGCGGACGCCTACTGGGCCACGCGCGCCCGCATCAGCCAGGTCGGCGCTTGGGCCTCGCAGCAATCCGCCGAGATGACGGACAAGGACGAGCTCCAGCGCCGCTTCGCCGAATTCGAGCGGAAGTTCGAGGGCAAACCCGTACCCCGCCCCCCCCACTGGTCCGGTTTCCGCCTGAAGCCGGATGCCATCGAGTTCTGGTCTTCGCGGCCCGGGCGGCTGCACGAGCGCGAGCGCTATCTCAGCCAGGACGGCGCCTGGAAGCATCTCTGGCAGTTCCCGTGAACATCGCTACCCCCGTCATGGCTGCCGGCGTCGCCCATCGGATCTGCGTCGCGCCCATGATGGACTACACCGACCGGCATTTCCGCTATTTCATCCGCCTCATGTCGCGCCGCACGCGGCTCTACACCGAGATGGTGACGAGCAGCGCGATCCTGCACGGCGATCACCGCCGCCTGCTGGAGTTCCATCCGGCGGAGCACCCGTTGGCCTTGCAGCTCGGCGGCAGCGAACCGAAGGCGCTTGCCGCCTGCGCACGCATCGCGGCCGATTATGGCTACGACGAGGTGAACCTGAACGTGGGTTGCCCCAGCGACCGGGTCCAGTCCGGGCGCTTCGGCGCCTGCCTCATGAACGAACCCGCGCTCGTGGCCGACTGCGTGGCCGCCATGGATGGAGCAAGCGGCCTGCCGGTGACAGTCAAGACCCGCATCGGCGTGGACGCGCGCGACAGCTACGAAGAACTCGCTGAGTTCGTGGGCACGGTCGCCGCCGCGGGTTGCCGCGTTTTCATAATCCACGCCCGCAAGGCCTGGCTGAAGGGCCTCTCGCCGAAGGAGAACCGGGAGATCCCGCCGCTGCGTTACGACGTGGCGGAGCGCCTCAAGCGGGATTTCCCCGCGCTCATCGTGGTGGTGAACGGCGGGGTACAGACGCTCGAGGCCATGCAGAATCATCTCGGCGCCTTCGATGGCGTGATGGTGGGCCGCGAGGCGGTGAGCAATCCCTATCTCTTCGCCGACGTGGACCGGCGTTTCTTCGATTCCGGTGCCGCGGTGCTTGATCGCGGCGAGATCCTGCGTGCCTGGCTGCCATATCTCGGCGCCCAGCTGCAAGAGGGCATCCCCCTGCAACGGATGACCCGTCACGCACTGGGGCTATTCCACGGCTGCGCGGGTGCCCGTGCCTGGCGGCGAGCCTTGAGCGAGGAGGCGGCCCGCCCCGGCGCCGGTCTCGCGGTGCTGCATCAGGCGATGGACTCACTGAAGGCGGCGGCATGATCGCGTCACCGTCATGGGTATCCGGTAGAATCGCCAGCCTTCGCAATGCACTGGAGTCCCGCGCGTGTCCATGAGCCGCTCCCGCCGCCGACAGAACAGCGCCACCCTGAGACAACGTCAACGTCCGAGTCTGGCGGAGCGGGCCGACCGCCATGACCTCTATCAGCGTTCGGTGCAGGATCCGAGCTGGGAAGTGGACTTCATGAGCGGCGTCTTCAAGGAGCTGCGTGGCCGCGTGCCGTTGACAATGCGGGAGGATTTCTGCGGCACCGCGCTCTTCGCCTGCGAATGGGTGAAGAGTCACAGGGAACGCCGGGCCTTCGGCGTGGACCTGGATCCCGAGGTGCTGGCCTGGAGCCGTGAACACAATGTCGCCAAGCTCAGCCCGGCCGTAGCCAACCGGCTTGAGCTCCTGCAGGCGGATGTGCTCGAGGCGCACACCCCGGCGGTGGACGTGGTGGCGGCCTTCAACTTCAGCTACTGGGTATTCAAAGACCGTGACGGCCTGCGGCGCTACTTCGAGCGGACGCGTGCCGCCTTGGGCGATGGCGGGCTCTTCATGCTCGACGCCTACGGCGGTTACGACGCCCTCAAGAAGATGCGTGAGCGGGAGGATTTCGGTCGCTTCACCTATATCTGGGACCAGGCGGATTACGACCCGATGACCGCATCCACCACCTGCCATATCCACTACACCTTCCCGGACGGCTCGCGTCTCAATCGGGCTTTCAGCTACCACTGGCGGCTATGGACCCTGCCGGAATTGCGGGAGGTGCTGGCGGAAGCGGGTTTCAGGACCATTACGGTCTATTGGCAGGGCACGGACCCAGAGACGGGCGAGGGCACCGATGAGTTCAAGCCGGCTGAACGGGGCGATCCGGACCCGGCCTGGATAGCCTATATAGTGGCCGAGAAATGACTGCCGGGCTGGCTCGGCGCTTCATATATTGGTAAATTGGCCCCACCGAGGGGGCGGACGAAGACTGATCCTTGGGCTTTGAAAGGCCAAATGAAAGAAACCAAACTCACCATCCTGTTTGCCGACGTCTGCGGCAGCACCAAGCTGTACGAGACCCTGGGGGATAACATCGCGCGGGACACCGTGGCGAAGTGCGTCTCCATCATGGGCGAGGAGACCCAGCGTCAGTCGGGCCGCGTGGTCAAGACCATCGGCGACGAGGTGATGTCGGTGTTCGAGGATCCGAGTGCTGCGGCCGATGCCGCCGCCGGCATGCAGGAACGCATCTCCAGCGGCCTCGTGGTGCAGGGCAAGAGCATCGCCATCCGTGTCGGGTTCCATTTCGGGCCGGTCATCGTGGAGACCGACGGCGACGTCGACGGCGACGCGGTCAACACCGCCGCCCGCATGGCCGGCCAGGCCAAGGCCGGCCAGATCCTGACCACCGCTTCCACCGTCGAGAAGATGTCTTAAATCTGGAAGGCGTCCACCCGCCAGATCGACCGTGCCGCGGTGAAGGGCAAGAAGGACGAGATCGACATGATCGAGATCTTGTGGCAGCGCGAGGACGTGACGCGCATGTCCACCTCCTTCAAGCCCGCTTCCCCCGAGGCCAAGAAGGCCAAGCTTATGCTGCGCTACCGCGACCAGTCTGTCGAAGTGAACGAATCAAACTCATCGGTGGTGATGGGGCGGGCCGACGAGAACGACCTCGTGGTCAAGAACACGCTGATCTCGCGTCTGCACGCGCGCATCGAGTACCGGAAAGGGAACTTCGTGCTGGTGGACCAGAGTATCAACGGTACGTACGTGCGGACCAGCAGCGGCGAGGAACTGTTCGTACGCCGCGACAACTATCCCATCAAGGGCAACGGCATCATCGGTCTGGGCCAGCGGCTCGCACCGGAATCGCCCGATGCCATCTCCTTCCAGTCGGAAGAATAATCCGGTTTAAGACCGGTCTTCAGGTTGCCCCGGTCATCCCGAGCGCCTTCGCCATCTTCTGCAAGGTGGCGAGATGCGGATCTGCGCCTCCACCCGATACCGCCTTCTCCGATGTGATCTGATCCCTGAGTTCCGAAATGAGGCGCGGGTACATGAGACTATCGCGTGCTTTCGTCTGCTCGTCGATGGCTAGCGCGACCCAGCGGTGCGTGAAGGTATCGAGGCTGCTGTCGTTCCAGTCGTTGGCTTCCACGAAGGTACGGACCAGTGCCGGGCCGGGTGAGGAGGGCGGCGTCACGGGCCCGGCGGGAGCAGTCGAGGGCATCTTGGCGGCGCTAGCGTGTGTCCCTCCTGAACTCCTGAGCGCAAGGCTCGCGGCGACTCCGATGGCCACCACCGCCACCACGGCGAGCGCCAGCAGTTTGATGCCGCCGCGGCGCATCGAGTTTGTGGCCTGCACCTCCTTGTACACCATTGGTTGCTGGCCGCCGGTGATGGAATCTATCA
>DASUBN010000265.1:0-2486 GCA_035763245.1 Gammaproteobacteria bacterium
GAATCCGGTCATGAGCGCTGCGGCCAGCACCGCGACCAGATCCAGGGCGCGGATGAGGCCGAGGTGAGATAGGGCGAAATTGTTGCCAGCCTGGAGCATGGCCTGTTGATCCGCATGGGACGGGGCGTCCGCCACCACGTAGAGCGCGACGCCGAGCTGCACCAGGAGCAGCAGCGCGAAGGCCAGCACCAGGAACCAGAGACTGCCGACCAGCACGCGCCGCACGGCGTGGATCTAATAGCGGCCCACGGGCGGCGGTACCACCCGCAAGACCTCTTCGACCGTGGTCATGCCTTCCGCCACTTTCTGGGCGCCGCGCAGGCGCAGAGGTTTCATACCGTCGCGGATAGCCGCTTCCCGCAGCGCTTCCATGTCGAAGCGCTCGGTGATGAGAGGCTTCAGTCTGGGGGAGAAAGTCAGCATCTCATAGATGCCTACTCGGCCGCGGTAGCCGGTGTTGCGGCACTCCAGGCAGCCCACGGCGTGGTAGACCTGACGCGGCTTCTGGGCCTTCCAGGGCGCCACCAGGGAGTTCCACTCCTCGTCGCTCAGCTCCCCCTCTTTCTTACAATGCGGACACAGGGTGCGCACCAGGCGCTGGGCGATGACACCAAGCAGGGTGGATTGCAGCAGGAAGGGCTGGAGCCCCAGGTCCAGCAGGCGGCTCACGGAAGCCGGCGCGTCGTTGGTGTGCAACGTCGAGAGTACGAGGTGACCGGTGAGCGCCGCCTGTACCGCCATCTCGGCGGTCTCAGCGTCACGGATCTCGCCCACCATGATGATGTCCGGGTCCTGGCGCAGCAGGGTGCGCACGCCGGAGGCGAAAGTCAGGTCGATGTTGGCCTGCACCTGCATCTGGTTGAAGGCCGGCTCCACGAGCTCGATGGGGTCCTCCACCGTGCACACGTTGACCTCGGGCTTGGCGAGCTGCTTCAAGGTCGAGTAGAGCGTGGTGGTCTTGCCGGAACCCGTGGGCCCGGTCACCAGGATGATGCCGTGGGGATTCTCGATCATCGCCTCCCACAGCCGCTCGTCGGTCTCGGCGAACCCCAAGGCGCGGAAGTCCTTGAGCAGCACCATGGGATCGAAGATGCGCATCACCAGCTTCTCGCCGAAGGCGGTGGGCATGGTGGACAGGCGCAGCTCCACCTCCTGACCCTGCGGGTTGCGGGTCTTGATGCGACCGTCCTGGGGCCGGCGTTTCTCGGCGATGTCCATGCGCGCCAGGATCTTGATGCGGCTCGTGACCGGCGCCAGCACCGCGGCCGGCAATTGGTAGACCTGCTGCATCACACCATCGATGCGGAAGCGGATGATGCCCTGCTCGCGGCGCGGTTCCACATGGATGTCGCTGGCGCGCTGGTCGAAAGCGTACTGCAGCAGCCATTCCACGATGCTGACCACATGCTGGTCGTTGACGTCGAGCTTGCCGCTCTTGCCGAGCTCGACCAGTTGCTCCAGGTTCTGGATGCCGCCACCGGCGGATACGCCCTCGTTCTGCTTCTCGGCGCCCAACACCGAGCGGGAGATGGAGTAGAACTCGACGAGGTAGCGGGCGATGTCCTCCGGGTTGGCGAACACCCGGTTGATCTTCTTCTTCTGCGCCTGGGAGATCTCCCGCTCCCATTCGTGTTCGTAGGGCTCGGCGGTGGCGAAGGTGATCTCCTGGCGCGAGACCTCCACCGGCAGCACGTTGTAACGCGAGGCGTAGGGCAGCGACACCACCGAGGTGATACGCTGCACGTCGAGCTTGAGCGGGTCGATGCGGAAATACGGCAGGTCGCAGCGGGCCGCGAGCCAGATGCTGAGGGACTCCACCGTCAGCGGCGCATGTGGCGGCCGCGCGTCGGTCCAGCCGCGCTTGCCCAGGATGGCGATGGGATGCTGGTTCTTGTAGGCGCCGCGTTCGGCGAGACCGGAGAGCAGCTCGACCTTGTCGCGGCCGATCATGCCGTCGGCCTGCATCCAGGCCAGCACCTCCTGCAGCGTGAGCTTATGCTCAGCGGTCTTGCGGGCTTCACGAGCGCTATGCATGACCAAAGTGTAGCAAAACGGGTGTTCGGGCTTCCCAAACGGGGAAGATTCCCGGGGGCCGCATTTTATTCCTCGCGCCCCGCAGGCGGCGGGGCACCGGACTTAGAGCAATTTGCCGGGGTCGCTCAAAACCAGCGGCACGGCCTTCCGGGTCTTGATGTCCACGGTCACGATCCGGTCGTGGTCGGTGTCAGCCACATAGAGGGTGTCGCCGGCGAAGCTCAAACCCCCCGGCTCGTCGAAGGTATCGTCGCCGATCAAGGTGCTGACCGTGCGGCGATGGGGATCCAGCACCTTGATCTTGCTGTTATAGGTATCGGCTATATAGATGAGTCCGGCGTGCCAGGCGACGCCGAGATCGTGCTGCAGCCGCACTTCATCGCCGGAACCGTCCACATCGCCGAAGTCGAAGAGGCCGGTGCCCACCAAAGTCTTAACTCTGCAATTGCTCC
>DASUBN010000266.1:0-2055 GCA_035763245.1 Gammaproteobacteria bacterium
CGATTACCGGGAGGAGCTCGGGTTCGTGGCCAAGGCGCCGCGCTGGGCCGTGGCCCACAAGTTCCCCGCCCAGGAGGAGATGACGGTGCTCAAGGCCGTGGACTTCCAGGTGGGTCGTACCGGGGCGCTCACTCCCACGGCTCGGCTCGAGCCCGTGTTCGTGGGCGGGGTCACCGTGAGCAATGCCACCCTACACAACATGGACGAGATCGAGCGCAAGGACATCCGCATCGGCGACACGGTGATCGTACGGCGCGCCGGTGACGTGATCCCCGAGGTGGTGTCGGTGGTCGCCGAGCGCCGCCCCAAGGGCGCCAGGCGGGTAGCCCTGCCCAGGACCTGCCCGGTATGCGGCTCGGACGTGGTGCGCCCCGAGGGCGAGGCGGTGGCCCGTTGCAGCGGCGGGCTCTATTGCGCTGCCCAGCGCAAGGAGAGCATCCGGCATTTTGCTTCCCGCCGCGCCATGGACATAGAAGGTCTGGGAGACAAGCTCGTGGAACAGCTTGTGGATTCCAAGCTGGTGGACAACCCGGCGGACATCTTCAAGCTCACGGCGGAGCAGTTCGCGGACCTGGAGCGGATGGGTGAGAAATCCGCCCAGAACCTGATGGATGCCATCGCCAAGGCCAAGCGCACCACGCTGCCGCGTTTCCTCCATGCCCTCGGTATCCCGGAGGTGGGGGAGAGCACGGCGCTGAGCCTGGCCAAGCATTTCGGCACCCTGGAACCGCTCCTGGAGGCGGACGAGGAGACCCTGCTGGCGGTGCCGGACGTGGGGCCGGTGGTGGCCGCCGAGATCGCCGCCTTCTTCCGCCAGAAACACAACCGGGATGTCATAAAAGCTTTGCGCAAGGCAGGGGTGGAATGGCCGGCCATGCCGAAACGCGCGGCAGCCGCGGACCAGACCCTGGCCGGCAAGACCTTCGTGCTCACCGGCACCCTCTCATCCATGACCCGCGATGAGGCCAAGGAGCGCATCCAGGCCCTGGGCGGCAAAGTGTCGGGCAGTGTTTCCGCCAAGACCCATTATGTGGTGGTGGGCAGCGAACCCGGTTCCAAGCTACGTGAAGCCGAGAGGCTCAAGGTGGCGGTGCTGGATGAGGACGGATTCCGGCGACTGATCGGTCCCTGAGGCGTTTGCTAGAATGGCCGCGGTTTGACATAGTGAGTCGCAGATGACTGCGTACCGGATGTTGTCCAAGAGCCTTATCGTCGTGGCGCTCGCGCCGCTGGCGCTCACGGCTTGCATCACCATTGTGACGCCGGACTACGGCGTGCGCGAGGGCCGCTTCCCACCCTGTCCCGCGAACCAGGACTGCGTCTCCAGCCAGGAGCAGGACCCGAAGCTCCATATCGAGCCCTTGCACTACACCTCGAACCGCGACACGGCCCACGATCAGCTGGTGGCCGCCATCGACGCCGCCGGCGCCGCGCGCATCGTCTCCAACCATCCCAGCTACATCCGCGTGGAGTATCCCGCGGCCGGCCAGGAACAGCGCAGCTCCACCCACTACTACCAGCCGGAGAGCGCCGTGGACGAAGTGGAGTTCTACCTGCCTGCGGACCGCCATGACATCGAGCTGCGTTCCTTCGGCAAGCTCGGCTTGATGGAGAGCGGCGCCGCCCGCGAGCGCCTGGAGCGCATCCGCAGCGCTTTCGATGCCTTGCAGAAGGCGGCCGGCCCCTGAGGCCCCGCTACGGATAACACCCATAAGAAAACGGCCGGTTCATCGCCGGCCGTTTTCATTTCAGCTCGCTTAAGAGCGGATCAGGGCTTGGCAGCAGGGGCCTTAGTGGCTGCGGCGGGAGCGGCGTCCTTGATCACCACCGTGGCGGCGGAACGCAACTGGTCCAGGTACTCGCTCATGGCCTTGCGCTGCAGGCTCTCGGCGAGCTTGTCATGCATCTGCTCGAAGGTCGGAGCGGGTGCGCTGCGCACATCCTCGAGCTGGATCACGTGCCAGCCGAACTGGGAGTGGACCGGCTGCTTGGTGTACTCGTTCTTCTTGAGACCGGCGAGGGCGGCGCTGAACTCCGGCACCATGCTGGCGGGGG
>DASUBN010000267.1:0-5813 GCA_035763245.1 Gammaproteobacteria bacterium
GACGGGAGCTACCGGTTCACGGCCGACTTCCCCGCCTTCGAGCAGAGCTGGGAGACCATCGCGACCCACGGGATGGCGCCCGTCGCCACCACGCTCAAGATGCGCACCCATGAGGGCCGGCGCTACGTGATGACGCTGAAATACGCGGGCGAGAAGGTGAGCGGCGAGGCGGTCACCAGCCCCTCGGCGGACGAGCGTCTGCCGGGCCAGGACCAGGCGGTGGCGGGGGAGATCGCTCCCGATACCGTGGACCAGCGCATCGACTGGGCGACGGTCATGGCCGCCGACAGGAAGCCCGGGGAGAGTTTCGAGTTCGAGGTGTATGACGTCAAGACAGGTTCCAGCCGGGTGCACTGCGAGGTGAGCGACGCCGGCATGATGCAATCGCCCGAGGGCCAGGTGCGCGCCATCCGCCTCGCCTACACCGTGTACAAGGCGAGCGGCACCGAGGTGTACACGGTCTACACCAGTGCCGCGTTCCCGCGCATGATGCTGCGCGAGGACCTGCCGGGTTCCCTGGTCATCACCCTGGTGAAGGCCGTGCCCTAGCGCCGCGGTTTGAGCGCCTGGGTCGCGACGCGCACCCGGCCGAGACCGGCGAACGCCGCGCCGGGCGCGGATACCCAGCGCAGGAACCGCACCCAGGGGGACCAGCGCGAGTGGAACTCATGGCCGGAGGAGTAGGTGGACGCCCGGTCCATGAGGTCCTGCAGCAGGGCATCGTGCACCGGCCGTATCGCCAGTAGCCACAGCCAGGTGAACAGCCCGCGCGTGCGCATGCGCATGGTGTGGCGGAAACGCACGCTGCTGATCTCCCGCACCACGCGGAACTCGTGGTAGCCCTCAACGCCCTTGGGTGCCGTGAAGCGGAAGCGGATGAGCTCCGGCGGCGAATACTGCTCCACGTAGTAGCCGACGAAGCCGTGGCCGCCCACGGCGCCTAGCCCTAAGGGCCGGTCGAAATGTATGGTCGGCCAATGCTGGGGCCAGAGCAGTTCGTGTTTGCCGCCGAGGTTCGCGATGAGGCGCCAGGCATCCGCGGGGCTCGTCACCAGCCGGCGTTCGTGTTCGTTCAGTATCTCCATGGTCCACCTCGTCTCCGAATTTCATTACCGACCGGTCGTGCTATTTCTAAAGCCAGATCCGATACCAGCGTCCTGGCCCATGCCGGGTCGCGATCAGGGGTCTCTTGGGGTCAGCGGCGGCTGCGCGCGAGCAGCGCGGCGAAGGCATCGCGGGCGCGGCGCTCCGCCTTGCGGTCCCGCAGCAGCTTGTAGCTCTGCTGGAAGATCATGCCGATGCCGATGAACTCGAAGGCGAACTGCTCCACGTCCAAGTCTCTGCGGAACTCGCCGGTGGCGATGCCGGTGCCGGCCACCCGCGCCACGCTGTCGTGCCAGTCCTGCTGCGACTGCGCCAGGGCGTCGCGCACGGGGCCGGGCCGGTCGTCGTATTCCTGGGAAAGGCCCATGAAGATGCAGGTGCGGGCCTTGCCGCTGCCGCGCACCCAGGCGAGGTAGTTGTCGAACAGCGCCTGCACGCGGCGGATGCCGCGCGGTTCCAGGATGGCGGGGCGCACTACGTCGCGCACGAAGAGCTCGATGGCCGCCTGCAACACCTCGAGCTGCAGCGCTTCCTTGGACTTGAAGTGCGCGAAGAGGCCGCTCTTGGAGAGCTTGAGCTCCGAGGCCAGGTTGCCCAGCGAAAGGCCCTCCAGCCCCAGCTCGCTGGAGAGGGAGAGGGCCCGGGAGATGATCTGCTGGCGCGTCTGTTCGCCCTTGCTCATAGGCCTCAAATATAGCACGACCGTTCGTTTTTTACAGCCCTCTCCACAGCGGGCACTGGGCTAGGATGAAGGTCCAAGCCCTAAGGGGGACAAGCTTGAAACCGTATGCCTGCCTGCTCCTGGCTCTTGCCGCCCCCCCGGCCTTCGCGGAGGCCCCGGCCACCGGCCTCGATGCACTCGTGCCCCTGCTGCCCGGCACCTGGAAGACCGTGGGGCAGACCTTCGACTCCCAGTTCACCAAGGCCGGGCCCCAGGGCTACACCACGGTGCGGGACTGCTGGCGCGAGGGCGCAGAGTTCAAATGCGTGTTCGTGGTGAACGGCCAGCTGCAGCTCTTCGACATCTTCAGCTGGGATCAGGCGGACGGTATCTACCAGGAGACCCAGATCACGCCCCAAGGCCGGCAGCCCGAATTCCACATCCTGGTCAAAGGCACGGTCTGGACCTACGACCAGGACATCGAGACCAAGGACGGCAAGGTGATCCACTACCGCATCGTGCGCAGCTACACCGCGCCCGGCAGCGCCGATTACCTCTACGAGTATTCCCTGGATGGGAAGGAATGGACGCCCATCGCCAAGGGCGTCGAGACGCGGATCAACTGAGATCCGGGCAATAAAAAAGGCCTCCCGCCTGACGGCGGGAGGCCTTGTCATCGGAACTATCAGAAGTCCCAGCGGCCGGAGATCAGGAAGCGGTTCTCGCTGCCCAGGCTGCTGAATTCCTCGGTGAAACCGAGGTCGAAGTTCTTGCCCATCTGCACGTGCACCGAACCCGAGAGGATCGTCTCGCCCGCGGCGGCGGAGAGGCTCGGCGGGCTCGAGGTGGTGTCCAGGCCCGCGGTGGTGTGGTCGAGGAAGGTCGAGAGCTCCACGCCGGTGGTGAGCGCGGTGTTCACGCCCATGCCGATGTCATAGCCCGTGTGGGCCGAGTCGGAGAAGCTCGAGCTGCCCTTGTCGTGGGCTAGCGCGAACCGGCCGATCCAGTCGGTGGAGTCCGCCATCGGCTCGTGCATGCCGAGGCCGATCATGTACTGCGATTGCTTCGAATCCAGGCCCGAGCTGCTGCCCGAGAAGTCGCCGAAGGTGTTATTCGAGTACTGGCCGTAGGTGTAGAAGGTGTCGGACAGGTCGTAGCTGGCCGCGAGCCGGTAGCTCGTGCCGCCGGTCAGGAAGATGGCGCTTTGGCGGCCGAAGAAAGCCTCGATGTTGGTGTAACTCTGGGGGTCGGCGGCGGCGATGCCGGAGACGCTGAGCAGGCCGACGGCGACGAGCAGACGCAGGGTTTTCATGAGCGGTCCTTTACCTTGTATATAGGCGCCGCACCGGCCCGGGGCCCCGTTTCGGAGGCCCGCCTGCCGGCGAGCGCGGAGTTGCGGATTCTAAGGTATAGGATGCGCGAGTGCACCTTTGGGTCGCGGCCGGGTCCTAAGGTTTCACGGGTGAAACTTCGTTGCGGGGAAATACCGCCAAGGGAGACATATGTTCGTAGGGCATTATGGGGTGGCCTTCGCCGCCCGGGGCGGCGAGAAGCGCCTACCCCTGTGGGTCTATTTCCTGGCCGTGCAGTGGGTGGACCTCGTCTGGACCGTCCTCGTCTATCTCGGGGTCGAGCGGGTCCACATCGAGCCGGGGGTGAACCCCTCCGGTCCCCTGGTCTTCGACTTCTACCCCTACACCCACAGCCTCGCCGCCGGCATCGGCTGGGCGGCGCTGGCCTACATGGCTTACCGGGCCTACACCCGGCGCCAGGGGCCCTTGAGGCCCGCGGCGTTCCTGGCGCTCGCCGTGCTCTCCCACTGGTTCCTGGATCTCCTGGTGCACCAGCCGGACCTGCCGCTCTTCGACGCGAGCCGCAAGGTGGGCCTCGGGCTCTGGAACCATCCCACGATCGAACTCGCGGTGGAACTCCTGCTGCTCGGCGCGGGGCTCGTCTACTACTTCAAGCAGAGCCCGGAGCTTTCCAGGCGGCGGCGCATCGGCGCGGTGCTGCTCTGCCTCGTCATCGTCGCCATCCAACTGGCGGGCGATTTCGGTCCGCCGCCGCCCTCGGTGAAGGTGATGGCCGTGAGCGGCTTCGTGCTGTATCTGCTCTTCACGCTCGGCGCCTATTTCCTGGAACGCCCGCCGCGCCGGGCGTGACCTCGCGCCGCCGGCCTACGCGGCGCTCTATGCTCTCGTCCTCAACATCGTGGCGCCCGCGGAACTGACGCCGGTGTTCAGGGCGGTGAGGCTACCGGAGGGGCGGGATTCCACCCAGTCGGACTACACGGCCCGCTCATAAGCTGCTGCGTATTCAATCCATGCTTTAGCGGATTTCCCACTCCGCTATTGCACCCGGAATCACTCTAAAAAGAGTGTGGGCTTTTGGAATTCTGACAGATGCTTGCTCTCTGCGTCGCTTGGGATCCCTGGTTTTGAGCTTACGCCTTAAATGCTTCCATTCGTATTGGAGTTGCCCCCGCGTGACTTTCAGGGACTCGGCGCGGACCCTCCCCCGGTCGATCTTCCTGGCGTCGAAGTTATAGCCCCGCCGCAGGGCCTCTGCATGGACTTCCCTCAAGTAGGTGGCGATGGCGGCCCGGGGATGGCGGCAGGCCTTGAACCGGTCGAGCTGGGGATGGTTTCTATACCCCTTTGTCTTACCTGAAAGGACTGCTTGCGCCAGCAAGCTTTCCCGCCACAGGGCGACCAGCCCCTTGGCATCTAAATATTGCGGATGCAGGGACCAAAGCCTCATGGGCTCGAAGCCCGACTGTCCGTCAAGCTTGCTCTTTCGTATTCATGAACAGATTCACCGCGAAGGTCACCAGTGAGAGAACCACGATGATGGGAGGATGCCCATGACCGGCGCCAGGGAGGTGTTGCCGCTGAAGTAGAGGTAGAGCGCCACCACGAGCAGCGGCAGCGAGAGGTTGTAGCTCCAGAAATGCACCTTCCCCAGGCGGCTGGCGGCGGCGGCGGGGTAGAGCTTGTAGATGATGCCGGTGAGGGCCAGGGTGGCCCAGCCCAGCAGGTTGATGTGTGCATGCACGGGCGCGTACTGCAGGGCCTGGGTCATGCCCATGACCACTCCGAAGCTCGTCCCAGCCAGGAGATAAATCACCGCGATCAGGATCCAGAGGCGGGCCATGCGGGCGCCGTTCGCCGAGTTACCGTTGGTCATGGTGAATCTCCCCGTGTTATGGATTTGGATGCTGCGACGATAAGACGCCTCTTTACCTGGAAGGCAGGCTGCGTCTCGATTCGAGCCAGTCGGTGAGTGGTTTCCACTGCTTCCAGTCTTCCTCCGCCAGATAGGGCGGCAGCTCGTGGACGCCGAGACCGCGGGAGTAGGCGCGGATGTAGTTCTGGGCGTCCCGGAACTTGGCGATGAAGGGGATCTTGAGGCCTTCCAGGAACTGCTCCAGCTCGCCGAAGACCAGGAGGTTCTCCCTCACGCGGTTCGCCACCACGGCGAGCTTCACCTCGCGGCGCTCCACCTTGCCCACTTCCAGCAGTTCCTGCACGAACTTGGCAGCGGCGCCGATGTCGATGGGCGAGGGCAGCACCGGCACCACGATGGTCTCGGCGTGGCGCACGAGCTGGGTGAGCTCGGCGCCGTGGGCCCGGGCGGGCGGGTCGATGATGAGGTAGTCGGTGTTGCGGGGCAGGTGCTTCAGGCCGTCCTTGGCGGCGTCCACGCCCAGGATGGGGTCCCGCTCCGCGGGGCGCTTGGCGAGCCAGTCCAGGCTCGAGGTCTGGGGGTCATAGTCCGCGAGAGCCACCACCCCTTCCCAGTTGTTGGCGAAATAGGCCGCGATGGAGGTGGCGAGCGTGCTCTTGCCGCAGCCGCCCTTGGCGTTCATCACCATGATCGTGCGCATGTCTGACCCCGTGGTTTTGCCCGTTTTTTGGGTATTCGCGGGCATCCCGAGTATATCCCGCGATCATTAAGGACTGTAACAATCGCCCGCCCGGAGCGGCGTATCATCTCAAGCCCTTGAAACCGCCCGATTAGTAGGCGGTGCGTGGAACTTTAGGAGGCT
>DASUBN010000268.1:0-5081 GCA_035763245.1 Gammaproteobacteria bacterium
CATCGCCAGCGAGGAACAGGTGAGCGACGTCGAGCCGGCGGAGGACCTGCTCAACATGGCGGGCATGGACAAGGCGCTCGCCTACCATCTCGCCAGTCGCGGCATCGTGACCATGGAAGATCTGGCCGAGCAGTCGGTGGAGGAGATCAAGGACATCGAAGGTTTGGACGAGACCAAGGCCGCGGCGCTCATCATGACCGCTCGCGCCCCCTGGTTCGCCGGCGAGCAGGCCCAAGAGAAGTAACGAGACCGGCCGGCACGTAAGCGGCGAAGCGAAACAGAGCATCGAGGAGCAGGCGAATGGCGCAAGTCACGGTAAGACAACTGGCGGAAGTGGTCGGCACACCCGTCGACCGCCTGCTCACGCAGTTGGCCGAAGCCGGCATCCAGGTCGGCGACCCGGACGCCGCCATCAGCGACGACCAGAAGATGCAGTTGCTGACGCATCTGCGCCAGAGCCACGGGGAGGATCCGAGCGCCGAGCCGCGCAAGATCACCCTGAAGCGCCGCAGCGTCTCCGAGATCAAGCTCACCGGCAACCAGGGCCGGGCCAAGACCGTGAGCGTGGAGGTGCGCAAGAAGCGTACCTATGTGAAGCGCAGCGCGGTGATGGAAGAGGAGGCCAAGCGCCGCGCCGAGGAGGACGCCGTCCGCCAGGTGGAGCTCGACAAGCTGCGCGCCGAGGAGGCCGTGCGCGAGGCCGCTCGCGCCGAGAAGCAGGCCGCCGAGGATGCCAAGCGTCAGGCCGAGGAGCAGGAGCGCAAGGCGCGCCAGGAAGAAGAGACCAAGCGCAAGCAGGAGGCGGAGAGCCACGCCCGCGCCGACGCCGAGCGCCGCCGCGCTGAGGCTGATGCCCGCCGTGAGGCGGACGAGGAGGATCGCCGTATGCGCGCCGCGCTGCCTAAGGGTAAGCCCGGCACGCCGGCTGCTGCGCCCACGGCTCCCGCCGCCGGGGCCGAAGGACACACCCGCTACGGCCGCGCCGAGCTCCACGTCGCCCACGAGATGTCGAGCAAGCGCCGCAAGAAGCCCGGCAAGGCCAGGACCGCGGTCAGCGTGCAGCTCGAGTCCAAGCACGGCTTCGAGAAGCCCGTGGCGCCTCAGGTACGCGAGGTGGCCATCCCCGAGACCATCACCGTGGGCGAGCTTGCCGCACGTATGGCTGTGAAGGCCAACGAAGTCATCAAGGTGATGATGGGCATGGGCGCCATGGCCACCATCAACCAGCTCATCGACCAGGAGACTGCCGCCATCGTGGTGGACGAGATGGGCCATAAGGCCAAGCTGCTCAAGGAGAGCGATCTCGAGGACCAGGTCGTCAACGTCAAGCAGGAGGGCGAGGAGGTCACGCGCGCGCCGGTGGTCACCGTCATGGGCCACGTCGACCATGGCAAGACCTCGCTGCTCGACTACATCCGCAAGACCCGCGTCGCGGCCCGCGAGGCCGGCGGCATCACCCAGCACATCGGCGCCTACCATGTGCAGACGCCGAAAGGCGCCATCACCTTCCTCGATACTCCTGGCCATGCGGCCTTCACCGCCATGCGCGCCCGCGGCGCCAAGGTGACGGACATCGTGGTGCTGGTGGTGGCAGCCGACGATGGTGTCATGCCGCAGACGGTGGAGGCCATCAACCACGCCCGCGCCGCCGAGGTACCGATCGTGGTAGCCATCACCAAGAGCGACAAGCCAGAGGCTGACTTCGACCGCGTGCGCAACGATCTATCGAAGCACCAGATCATCCCCGAGGAATGGGGCGGTGAGAACATCTTCGTGCAAGTGTCGGCCAAGACTGGCGCTGGCATCGATGCGCTGCTCGATTCCATCGTCGTGCAGGCCGAGGTCATGGAGCTCAAGGCTGTCGCCGACGGCCCGGCCACCGGCTTCGTGCTCGAGTCGAGCCTGGAGAAGGGCCGTGGCGTCGTGGCCACGGTGTTGGTGCAGAAGGGCAAGCTCAAGACCGGTGACATCCTGCTGGCGGGTCCGGAGTTCGGGCGTGTACGCGCCATGTTCGACGAAGCCGGCGAGCGCATCGAAGAGGCTGGACCCTCCATGCCCGCCCTGGTGCTGGGACTCTCCGGCACACCCAACGCGGGCGATGAGGCTGTGGTGGTGCCCGACGAGCGCAAGGCCCGCGAAGTGGCACTCTACCGCCAGGGCAAGTTCCGCGATGTGAAGCTGGCGCGCGCCCAGGGCGCTAAGCTCGAGGACGTGTTCCAGCAGCTGGCGGAAGGGCAGAAGTCCCTGACTCTGCTCATCAAGTCCGACGTGCAGGGCAGCGCCGAGGCGCTGCGCGACGCGCTCTCCCAGCTCTCCACCGACGAGATCAAGGTCAAGGTGGTGGCCAGCAGCGTCGGTGGGATCACCGAGTCCGATGTGAACTTGGCCACTGCTTCCAAGGCAGTGATAATCGGCTTCAACGTACGTGCCGATGCCGGCGCGCGCCGCTTGGCGGCCGAAGCTGGCCTGGATGTGCGTTATTACAGCGTGATCTACGAGGCCATCGATGACGTCAAGAAAGCCATGGGTGGCATGCTTTCGCCAGAACTGCGGGAACAGATCGTGGGCCTCGCCGAGGTGCGCGACGTGTTCCGCTCCTCCAAGATCGGTGCCATCGCCGGCTGCCTGGTGGTGGAAGGCTACGTCAAGCGCAACAACCCAATCCGCGTGCTGCGCAACGACGTGGTGATCTTCCAGGGCGCGCTTGAGTCCCTGCGTCGCTTCAAGGACGATGTCAACGAAGTCCGTGCCGGCACCGAGTGCGGCATCGGCGTCAAGGATTATAACGACGTTCAGCCGGGCGATAAGATCGAATGCTATGAGCGCGTGGAAGTGGCGCGCACGCTATAACATGCCGCGCGAGTTCCAGCGTTCCACCCGTGTCGCCGAGCAGCTGCAGCGTGAACTCGCCGGTCTCGTCGGCAGGGCGCTGCAGGACCCGCGTGCCGGCCTGGTCACGGTCACGGCGGTGGAGGTCTCCAAGGACCTGGCCTACGCCAAAGTCTTCGTCTCCGCCATCGGCGGCAGCCTCTCCCATCAGGAGCTCATCTCCGCTTTGCAGCATGCCGCCGGGTTCCTGCGACACGAGGTGGGGCATGCCATGCGCCTGCGGATCATCCCGGAGCTGCGCTTCCACTACGACGAGACCCAGGAGCGGGCCGCCCGGCTCGAGGACCTGATCGCCCGCGCCAACGCGCCCTCCAAGGACGGGAAAGGCGGAACGTGAACGCCGCCGCTGAAGCGCGCCCGGCGCGCCCATCCCGGCGCGACGTGGATGGCGTGCTGCTGCTGGACAAGCCCGTGGGACTCACGTCCAACGACGCCCTGCAGAAAGCCAAGCGCATCTTCGCCGCCAAGAAGGCGGGCCACACCGGCAGCCTTGATCCCCTGGCGAGCGGCCTCCTGCCTCTGTGCTTCGGCGAGGCTACCAAGGTCTCGGGTTTCCTGTTGGATGCCGACAAGTACTACGCCGTCACCTGCAAGCTGGGTGAGCGCACCTCCACCGCCGATGCGGAGGGGGAGGTGGTCGAGGAGAAACCGGTGCCGGTGCTGGACAAGGCCGCGGTCGAGCGTGCCCTGGGCCGTTTCCTGGGCGAGATCCAGCAGGTGCCACCCATGTACTCGGCTCTGCGCCACCAGGGTCAGCGGCTCTACGACCTGGCCAGGGAAGGCATCGAGGTGCCCCGGGAGCCTAGGGCCGTCACCATCTACGAGTTCTTGCTGAAGTCCCAGGCCCCCGACAGCCTGAGTCTGGAGGTGCGCTGCTCCAAGGGCACCTATGTTCGCACCCTGGTGGAGGATTTAGCAGCGGCCCTGGGGACCTGCGCCCATGTGACGGTGCTGCGACGCCTGGCCGTGGGCCCCTTCGGGCGCGATGTGCCCATGCACGGCCTGGCCCAAGTCGCCGCCCTCGCAGAGCAAGGTCTGGAAGCCCTGGACCGGCTGCTCTTGCCGGTGGATAGCGCTGTGGCCCACTGGCCCAAGGCGGAGCTCGCCGGTGACGCGGCCTGGTACTTCGCCAAGGGCCAACCGGTGTTCGTCCCCGGCGCGCCCACCCGAGGGCGCCTCAGGGTCTACGCCGCCCGGCGTTTCCTGGGGGTGGGGGAGATCATCAGCGATGGGCGGCTCGCCCCCAAACGGCTCATGAACCTGCCTGGCCCTGAGCCGGAAACCACGGTTTCACCCTGATTTCATTGGAGTTTTGCTTGTCCGGATGAAGTCGCGCGGCTACAATAGGCGGCTGAACCCAAGGTTAAACAATCAAGTCTGGAGTCTCCCTCAATGGTTTTCACGGCCGAGAAGAAACAGGAAATCATCGCCACCTACCGCCGCGATGCGAAGGACACCGGTTCCCCCGAAGTGCAGGTCGCGCTGCTCACCGCCCGTATCGACGGTCTGGGTGGCCACTTCGAAAGTCACCAGCAGGATCATCACTCCCGTCGTGGGCTGCTCAAGATGGTGAACCAGCGCCGCCAGCTGCTGGATTACCTCAAGAAGGCCGACCAGAAGCGCTACGAGACGCTCATCGAGCGCCTCGGCCTGCGCCGCTGATCCGCCACCAGACCCAAAGCAGCCGAAACAACACGAGGGGATAACCCGTGAGCGTATTCCGCAAGAGTTTCCAGTACGGAGAGCATACCGTCACCATGGAAGCGGGTGAGATCGCCCGCCAGGCCGATGGCGCAGTGATGGTCACCATGAACGATACCGTGGTGCTGGTCACCGCGGTGGGTTCCACCAAGGCCGTCCCGGGCCGCGATGTCTTCCCGCTGACCGTGAACTACCAGGAGAAGACCTACGCCGCGGGCAAGATCCCCGGCGGCTTCTTCAAGCGCGAGGGCCGCCCGAACGAGAACGAGACCCTGGTCTCCCGCCTCATCGACCGCCCGCTGCGTCCGCTGTTCCCCAAGGGTTTCTACAACGAAGTGCAGGTGGTCGCCACCGTCATGTCCAACAACCCGGACGTGAACGCTGACATCCCCTCGCTGATCGGCGCCTCCGCGGCGCTGGCCATCGCCGGTCTGCCGTTCGCCGGGCCCATCGGCGCCGCGCGCGTCGGTTACATCGGCGGCAAGTACGTG
>DASUBN010000269.1:0-2865 GCA_035763245.1 Gammaproteobacteria bacterium
CTGCCACTCGGTGATGAGGCCGATGACGGGGTGCGGCGAGTTACGCTCGAACTCGGTGCTATGGGCGCCCTTCAACCCCGCCACGTTGCGCGCGAACTCGATCACCGCCACCTGCAGGCCGAGACACAGGCCGAGGTAGGGGATGTTGTTCTCGCGGGCATAGCCCGCGGCCGCGATCTTGCCCTCGATGCCGCGCTCGCCGAAGCCGCCGGGCACCAGGATCGCATCCATGCCGCGCAACGCGCCGGTGCCGTTCTTGGCGATGTCCTCGGAATCGAGGTAATGGATCTTCACCTGGGTGCGGGTGTGGATGCCCGCATGACGCAGCGCCTCGTTGAGCGACATGTAGGCGTCCACCAGGTTCACGTACTTGCCCACCATGGCGACGTTCACCGTGGCCTCGGGGTTGGCGCGGGCCTCCACCACCTTGCGCCACTCGGAGAGGTTGGCGGAACGCGCGTTGATTCGCAGGTGGTCCACCACTATGTCGTCCAGGCCCTGCTCGTGCAGCACCAGGGGGATCTTGTAGATGTCGTCCACGTCCGGCGCGGATATCACCGCGCGCTCCTCGACGTTGGTGAAGAGCGCGATCTTGCGGCGCGCGTCCTGGGGCAAGGGCGCTGCGGCGCGGCACAGGAGGATGTCCGGCTGGATGCCGATGGAGCGCAGTTCCTTCACCGAATGCTGGGTAGGCTTGGTCTTGGTCTCGCCGGAGGTGGGGATGTAGGGCACCAGGGTCAGGTGCATGTAGACGCACTTGCCGCTGCGGCCCATCTCCACCCCCATCTGGCGGATGGCTTCCAGGAAGGGCAGCGACTCGATGTCGCCCACGGTGCCGCCGATCTCGACCAGGCACACGTCCGCGTCGCCCGCGCCCTCGCGGATGCAGCGCTTGATCTCGTCGGTGATGTGGGGGATCACTTGCACCGTGCCGCCCAGGTAGTCGCCGCGGCGCTCCTTGCGGATCACGTTCTCGTAGATGCGGCCGGTGGTGAAGTTGTTGCTCTTGTGCATGCGGGTGCGCACGAAGCGTTCGTAGTGGCCCAAGTCCAGGTCGGTCTCGGCGCCGTCGTCGGTGACGAACACCTCGCCGTGCTGGAACGGGCTCATGGTGCCCGGGTCCACGTTGATATAGGGGTCCAGCTTGACCATGGTGACCTTGAGGCCACGGGCTTCGAGGATGGCGCCCAGGGAAGCTGAGGCGATGCCCTTCCCCAACGAGGAAACGACGCCGCCTGTCACGAACACAAATTGGGTCATCTGGAACTCCCGACGCGGCGCCGGGACGGCGCTGCGGAATCGGGAACACAGATTATCAGAAGCGACCGGTTTTCAAAAGTGCGGCGTCATGAGGATGCGGATTTTCGCGGAGAAACGCGGGTCCTTCAACGCAGCGGCGGATGCTCCAGCCACTCGATGCGCAAACCGGGTTCGGCCGGACGCGCCGCGTGGGGTTCGCAGACGAAGAGTCCCGCCACCGCCAGGAGCCCGCGTTCGCCCTGCACCAGGGGCAGCCGGTCCCGGAGCCAGGGCACCACGTGCAGTTCCTGCAGCCATTTCTTGAGAGGCCGCTCATGGGCGCGACCGGCGGGACGGCAGCTCTCCCCGCCCTGGCGGAAGGCGATAGAGAGCCCCTGGGGGCCGCAGAGGTTGGCGCGCAGGCCCTCGCCGGCGGCGGGCACGAGTTTGAGCACGCCGAGGCCCGGCCCCAAATCGTGGGCGACGCCGGGCTTCAGGGTGAAGCCGGCGGGGGGCTCCGGCACCGGGCGCAGGGCGTAGAGGCGCTGGCGATAACGTCGCACCTCCGCCCCCTCCCAGCCGATGCAGGGGTTCCGGTCCGCGCGGGCCTCGGCCTGGCGCAGGATCTCGTCCAGCTTCTGAGCCGGGGGCAGCGGCAGACCGCGGTCCTGGACCCAGTGACGCAGGAGGTTCCTAGCCCGGGGCGCCGTGAGCTCCTGCAAGGCCTTGAGAGGCAGGGTTTCACCCACCCGGAATCGGGAGGCGTCTTCGGCAGCAAGTTCCTTCAGGAGTCCGTCCGCCTCGGCGCAGAGCCGGGCGCTGCGGGAGACGGTCTCGGCGGCGGCGGGCCAACGCTGTTTCAGGCGCGGCACCACCTCGTGGCGCAGGTAGTTGCGGTCGAAACCCGTGTCTTCGTTACTGGGGTCTTCCACCCAGCTCAAGCCCTGCTGCCGTGCCCAGGTTTCCAGGTCCGCACGGCTGTAGCCCAGCAGCGGCCGCGCCAGGTTGAGGCCCGAGAAGCTCGCGCTCTCGGCCATGGCAGCGAGGCCGCGCACGCCGGCGCCACGCAAGGCCTGCAGCAGGAAGGTCTCCAGCTGGTCGTCCTCATGCTGGGCCAGGAGCAGGAGATCGTCCGATGCCAAGAGTTCCCGAAAGGCGGTGTAGCGCCGCTCCCGGGCCACAGCTTCCAGGCTCTCGCCCGTGGAGGCTCGCACCACCACGCGCCGCAGCTCCAGCGGGATGCCGAGGGAGGCGCACTGGGTCTCGCAGTGGCGCTGCCATGCATCCGCCTTGAGGTTGAGCCCGTGGTTCACGTGCACGGCCCGAAGCTCGCCGGGCAATCCGCCGCGTTCCGCCGCGAGCGCAGTGAGCAGCACCGTGGAGTCGAGTCCGCCGCTCAAGGCCACCCAATAGCGCCGCGCGGCCGGAAGGCCGCGCAGGAAGTGGGTCACTCGTGTGGGATCGAAAGGCATGGGCTGAGCCCTTCAGTTCATTCCTTGAAGCTGCCGAAGGAAGTGAAGCGCTTGTAGCGGGCTTCCACGAGCTCGTCGATGGACAGGCGCTCCAGCCGCGCGAGGTTGTCCAGGAGCGCCTTCTTGATGGTGAGGGCCGTCGCGTCCATGTCCC
>DASUBN010000270.1:0-6514 GCA_035763245.1 Gammaproteobacteria bacterium
CGATCTGCGGCGGTGTCAGGCCGGCATACCAGGGGAACAGCCAGCCATCCCGGGCCGCAGTGAGGTTGTTCAGGGTGGTGTCCACCTGGGCAAGCGCCGTGACTTCCTGGTTCACGTCCGCCTGGGAATAGGTCACGGGGCGCAGGTCCCGGCCGATGCTGTGCAGCGCGCCATAGTCGTGCAGGAACAGGAAGCTCACGACCAGCCCGGCGGCCACGAGCAGGCCGCCGGCGATGCCGATCCAGTAGCGGTGCAGGGAACGGCGCAGGCGCTCCGCGGCCGGCAGGGTCACCAGCAGGCTGCGGTCCGCGGGCAGCACCTTGGTGAACAGGTCGTGCAGGAAGAGGCCGCGGTCCTTGAGGCCGGCGCCGGGGACCCCTGCGAGCGCCTGCTGGCTGGAGGACAGGAACAGGCCGCGGAAGTGCGGGGTCTCGAGGTAGGGGCTGCCCCGCAGGGTGCCGTCGGTGAAGTGGCGCAGGCCGTCGCGCAGCTTATATAAGGCGTCCGGGAAGAACATCATCTCCACCGACGGGGCCTTGCTGCGTTCCACCAGCAGGAGGCGCAAATCCTTGAGGCGGGTGTTGAGCTTCTCCAGGCATTCGTCCAGGGCCGTGAGCGCGTCGGTCCCCGGCTTCTCGTTCAGGGCACCCATCACCTGCTGCCAGTTTTCCGCCGGCAGGGACTCGCAGAACTGGGTGAAGCCCTCGATCAGGTCACACTTGGTGACGAGCAGGTACACCGGCACCTGCGCCGCCAGGGTGTTCATGAGATGGCCGAGGCTCGCGCGCACTTGGCGCCCCTCTTCCAGGAGCTCGTCGGCGCCGGCGTTGAGGAGCCGGTCCGCGCTCACCACCACCACGATGCCGTTCAGGGGCTCCTTCTGCTTGCGACGCGAGAGCAGCGCCATGAGCGTGTCCCACTCGTCGCGGTCGCGCACCGCGTCGTCGGGCACTGCGTAGCGGCCGGCGGTGTCGATGACCACCGCCTCCTCGTACATCCACCAGTCCAGGTTGCGGGTCGAGCCAGACTGCTTCTCCGGCAGGTCCAGCACCGGCGAGAGGAGGTAGGCGTTCTTGACCGCCGTGCTCTTACCTGAGCTCGAGCGGCCCATGACCACGTACCAGGGCAACACGTAGAGCGGATCGCCCAGAAGCCGCAGGCGCGAGCGCTTGAGCGCGCGGATGCCACCGCGCCACCGGGACCTGAGATCGCGGCGCAGCGCGCGCGGCGACCAGTCGAGGCCGCCCTCGCGGCGCACCTTCTCCTCGCTTATGAGCTTCTGCACCTGCTTCTTGGCCCGGTGCCGCACCCACAGGCGCCGGATCACCAGGAACAGCACCACGATGGCCGCCAGCGCCGCGAGCACCAGCAAGGCGTCGCCGAGCGGCTTGCCCTTCCACAGGAAATAGCCGATGACCGCCGCGCACACGAGCGCGATGACGAGCAGCCAGAGCAGGAACTTGAGTATGGATTTCAGCATCGGAGGTCGTTCACCTGACGAGCGCCTGGATGCCCGAGAGGGTCGCGGCGATGTAGTGGTGGTAGACGAGCAGCATCCCGAGCAGGATCAGCACCGGCCCGGCGAACACCCAGGGCAGCACGTTCCAGCGGCCGGGGAAGCCGGAACGCCCGGCGCGGGCGTGGGCGTAGGCCTCCGGGAACAGGGTCACCGCCTGCAGGTCCAGGTTGCCGTCCGGCAGCAGGAGCTTCAGGTTGGCGTGCTTAACTTGGGTGAACTCGGCGAAGCGCCGGTCGCCGAAGTAGCGCCCGCGGAAGCCCAGCGCCATGCAGAAGTAGTAGAGTTCGCGCGCAGCTCGGCCCCATTCACCTTCGCCCAGGGCCTCGAGCCGGGTGTAGAACTCGGCGCCGGCGTTGGTGGTGCGGTAGTACTCGCGCTGCAGGGGCATCTGCTGCCAGCGGGACTTCTCGGCCCAAGCGGAGCACAGCACCAGCTCGTCCACATAGGCCACGGCGGCGAAGCGCGCCGCATCCCGCGCCTGCTCCGGCACGCCGGCTTCCTGGGCGCCACGGTCACAGGCCTTGAGCTTGGCGGCGATCTCGGCGCGCTGGGTGTCGTAAACGAGCCCGGCGAGATCGCCGTCCGTGACGAAACGCCCGTGCAGCCGGATCAGGAGCTCAGCGTAGCAGTCGATCAGGCGCACCGGCTCATCTCCTCAGCACCACGAGCTCCATGCGCAGGTCCTCCGGCGCGTCCTTCCAGGTGAAGCCCAGCTCGCGGCTGCGCTCCACGTCCGGCCACTGGCTGTCGCGGGTGTCGATGCGCATGTAGAAGGTATTGGCGCGGCGCGGCAGACCCGGCGGCGGCACCTGGGTGTAGCGGAAGCCGATGCCCGGCAGCGAGCGCTCCACCAGGGACTCCACCACGTTGCGGGCGCCGAGCTTGGCGGCGGTGGTGATCGAATCCAGATGTTGTTCAATAGGCGTGCGCATGTTGAACACCAGGTAGTAGTCGTTCGGCTCGTCCAGGAAGCGCGGCGGGATCATGGCCGTGTGGCACACGCCGTCGAACTGCATGTCGACCTTGAACTGCGGCGAGACGGTGATCTCGTTGAGGAGCTCGGTGATGATCCGGCGCAGCCGTTCGAAGCAGGGGCCGAGGCGCTGGTGGTCGTAGGCCGGCACCTGGCGGTTGCCCTGGGCGTCCTCGCCCAGGAGATTCAAGCGCATGCCGAAGGTGCTGAGTTCGCCGGCGAAACTGCGCAGCGCGCCGTACAGCTCCCAGGGATGGACCGAGGGAGTCTCGCTGTAGTGCAGCAGCATGGGAACGTAGCGTGCCATGGTGCGCAGCGCCAGCTTGTAGCGCATCAGCGCCGGGTCGAAGTCGGACTCGCCGTGCACCGGAGTCTTGTAGACCTCGATCTGCAGCGCGCGGCTCGTCAACTCGTCACGGATGTCACGCACCAGCTTGTAGAGCTCCGGCGAGCCCTCGAGCCCCAGCACCGGCGGGATGAAGTCCGGCGCGGACTTGAGGCTGTCGCCGTCGCGCACCACGCGCGCGATGGGGATGAGCTCGTGGTCCGCGAGCTCATCCTGCTCGGAGTCCCACAGGAGACGCACCAGGTGGTACAGGGTCTTCACCTTGGCGGCGGGGCCCTCCTGGTAGGCGTCCGCATAGTCCTCGGGCTGGGCCGGGCTCACATAGCGGGTGGTGACGCCGGATACCTGGGTCAGGTCGGGTACCACCGTGACGTTGCTCTCGTTGGCGCGCCACCTGCGCAACGCGGCGTAGATGGTGAGCGGCTTCTCGAGCGTCACCGTCGCCGGGTCGAAGGCCCGCGCCAGCAGCACGCCATTGCCGGGCACGCTCACGAAGCTGCCATCGGGGAACAGGAACTCCCCGCTCTGCACCTCGCAGCCGCCGTTGGGCAGGGCCGTGCCCTGCAGGGCCATGCGCGCCACGCCCCAGAAGTGCGGGTGCAGGTAACGCTGGAAGGGCAGCAGCCGCTCCTGTTGCTGGAGGTCGGCAAGCTGGAAATGTTGCGGCTGCAGGAACAGTCCCTGATGCCAGAATACCGGTCTGTACTGCGTCACGACGATACCTCTCCGTCAGCCAAGACTGTTTGCCGGGCGAACCCGGTCGATCGCGCCAACGTGGCACTGCGAGCGCTCATCCTCAACCCCCTCCCCCGCCACCGCTGCTGCTGTTCTTGCTGGTAGGCAGCTTGGGGATGCTCGGCAAGCTCGGAAGCTTGCCCCCGGACTTGGCGCCGCCGCCCGCGCCGCCGTTGCCCTTGCCGCCGCCCTTCTGGGGGACCACCAGCTTCGCGCTGCCCGGTGTCAGTGAGGCGAAGGTCGCCACCTGCTCCGAACCGAAGCCTGCGCTCAGCGTCACCGGGCCGGGCACGCCGTCGGTACCGGCGCCCTGCAGACCCACTGCAACCATCCCCTTCGTCACCCAGCCCGTGGGTTTGGGTACGATCGGGATGTTGAACACCACCACGTCCTGGGCGGGCGTGATCTTGAAATAACCGGCGACCAAGCCAAGGTACTGGGCGTGGGCGGCGCGATTGAGATTGATCGTGCGTCGCTCGCCAGGCTGCAGCACGATGCGGTCGAAACCCACCACCGTGGGGTCTGCGTCCATGCCCTGGTCCAGCAGCTTCTCGGCACCGGCCGCGCTGGCCCCGAGCGTGGTGAAGGCCGCCGGATCCGAGAGCTGGAACACTCCGAGCGAGAGCGCGTGCGCCTGGCCGCTGTCGATGTTGAGGGTCTCGGCGGCGGAGAGCTGCAGCTCCACGCTGCGCGGAGCATAGGTCCAGTCGTCGGGCTGCACCGTAAGGCCCGCAGGCGGCGCGCTGGCACAGGCAGCGAGCAGGCAGGCGGACAGGGCAGCCGCCCCGACCCGGACCCCTCTCCCCCGTGAAATGCCCGTCACTCGCTGCATCGGCCTCATGCTCCACACTTGCCCGGGTGCCCCGGTCATCGAACACACGCACGCGCAGCGGCGACGATGGGCTCCTCACCCATCGCCGCCGTGTGCGCCCATCCAGTCGACGCGGGTCGCGACCGCGCCGCGCTTGCCTGGCTCAGCCCTTGCCGCCGCGGGTACGCCAGTCGTCGCTGCCCTCGGTGCCGGCCACGTTGTGCGTCCAGGTGATCTTGCGATAGGTGAACGACACGTCCTCGAGATGAGTGAAGTGCGCCTTCTCCGGATCCTGAGCGTTCGGCATGTAGGAGAGGATCTCGACGATCACCGCATCCTCGAGCTGTTGGGTGAAGTAGTGCTCGTGGGTGCCTTCTGTGGAGGTGCGGTACCACTCGATGGTCACGGTGAGACGCTCACCCGTCACCAGAGCCTGATACAAGAGCGGTGACGACTTGTCGAAGACCTTGGTGACCATCAACGGATGGTGCACGCGTGTGCCCGTGGGCTGGCCACTCTGCGGGTCGCGCGGGATGGTGATGTCGTGCCGATAGGCCTGCACCAGGACTTCGTCTTCGTGCTCCTCCTGATAGACGTTACCGACGCTCTCCTCGGAGTTCGCTCCCTCGGTGATGTTGCCCTGGGTCACGCCTTCGATCTTCATATAAGCTGGGACTGGCATGAGCTGCTCCTTTGTTTCCACAGACGTTGATTGCTACACCCCGAAGCACCGGCCCCGCCCCCACGGCGGCGCCGGCGGACGTGGATGACGGTTTAAGCCGGTGCGGACTTGCCCCCGGCGCTGAACTTCGGCAAGAACTCCCCTTTCTGATCCATATCCAGGTCTAGGGCCGTGAAGCCGGCCTCCGAACCTATCTGCTCCAGGATGCGCGTCGCCAAGAGCGGCAACAGCGCACCGTTGATGATGTGATCGATGGCCCTGGCGCCGGATTCCACCTCGGTGCAGCGCGCCAGGATCTGGTCCACTACCTTGTCGGTGTACTTGAAGGTGATGTCCTGGTTCGCCTTGAGGCGCTTGCCCACCTTGTCGAGCTTCATGCGGATGATGCTCTTGAGGTTCTCGCCCACGAGCGGCATGTAGGGCACCACCTTCATGCGTGCCAGCAGCGCCGGCTTGAAGTAGCGTTGCAGGTCGGGGCGGATAGCCTCGCCGATCTCCTCGGGGCTGGCGGGTTTGTCCGCGGTGCCCATCTTCACGATGGTGTCCGAAGCCAGGTTCGAGGTCATCAGGATCACGGTGTTCTTGAAGTCGATGAGCTGGCCGTCGCTGTCGCTCAGCATGCCCTTGTCGAACACCTGGTAGAACAGGTTCATGATCTCGGGGTGGGCCTTCTCCACTTCGTCGAGCAGCACCACGGAATAGGGGCGCTGGCGCACCGCTTCGGTGAGCATGCCGCCCTCGCCGTAACCCACGTAACCCGGGGGCGAGCCGATGAGGCGCGACACCGCATGCTTCTCCTGGAACTCGGACATGTTGATGGTGACCATGAAGCGGTCGCCGCCGAACAGGAAGTTGGCGAGCCCGATGGCGGTCTCGGTCTTGCCTACGCCGCTCGGCCCCACCAGGAGGAAGATGCCGATGGGCTGTTCGGGGTTCTGCACGCCGGCCTTGGCGGCGCGGATACTGGCGTCGATGGCGTCCATGGCATGGTCCTGGCCGCGCACCCAGGCTTTGAGGTCGGCGTTGAGCTTGAGCAGCGAAGCTGCCTCGTCACTCACCATGTTGCCGATGGGGATGCCGGTCCAGTCGGAGATGACCTTGGCCACCACTTCCGGCGTGACCTCGTGGCTCACCAACGCACCGCTCTTCTGCAGGGCCTGAAGCGCCTTGGAGGCGGCTTCCAGTTCCTTGCCGACGGCCGCCTTGTCCTTGTCTGAAGCCTCTCCGAGCTTGGTGCGCAGCGCCATCAGCTCGTCTACCGCCTTGCGTTCCGCAGCCCAAGCCCTTTCCGTGGCGGCCACGTCTTTCTTGAGACCCTCGACCTCGGCGTCGATCTCCTTCAGGCGCACCGGAGCCGCGATGCGGCCGCTGTCCGCGTCCCGGGAGATGGCGTTGCGCTCCCGTTCCAGCACGCTGATGCGCCGCTCCAGGTCCTCGAGCTTGTCTGG
>DASUBN010000271.1:0-4729 GCA_035763245.1 Gammaproteobacteria bacterium
CTGTGGCCTTCCACGTCGTACAGCACGAACACCATGCGCGCCGCGGGCGGCAGTTCCGCGATGCATTGTTCGAGGTCCATTCCCTGGCCCGGTTCGGCGTCGGCACCGGACACCGACTCCATCAGTTCCTCGTCGCCGGCCGTGATCCAGGCCGCTTGGCGCAATTGGGTGCGGTGCCGCTCCAACACCGTGTTCACCGCGATGCGGTGCACCCAGGTGCCGAAGCTGCTGTCGCCGCGGAATTGCCCTAGGGACTCCCAGGCGCGCACGAAGGCGTCCTGGGTGCATTCCTCGGCGAGCGTCGCGTTGCCGGCGAGCCTCAGGCACACCGCGTGCACCCGGCCCACGTAGCGACGGTAGAGCTGCTCGAAGGCGGCCATGTCCCCGTCCCTGGCCCGGGCTGCGACGGCGCTCTCGTCGGTGGGATCCGGTGTCACGCGGGTCGGCATCTGCATGGCGAGAGCGTTCTCCATGCCCCTTTGATGCGCGGTGAGGCGGCGGGGTTTATCCATAATCTCCGGGATTCGGGCCGAGATGGCCTGCCGCCAGTCTAGGCAGGCCCATGGGGGGCCGCAAATCTGAGGGCTCAGGAGGGAAGGGCATTGACATATCGAAAAATTTCGATATACTGTTTTACATGGATCAGGTACTCGTCTTCAAGGCGCTCGCCAACAAGTCACGGCTGGAGATCCTTCGCTGGATGAAGGACCCGGATAAGCACTTCGGTGTAACCCCGCACGGCAAGCCCCGGGGCAAGCTCGTGTGCGTGGGCGAGATCCAGGAGAAGCTTGGCCTCTCCCAGTCCACCGCCTCCCATTACCTGGCGGTGCTCATGAAGGCGGGTCTGGTGCTGCCGCGGCGCGAAGGGCAGTGGACCTTCTATGAGCGCAACGAAGATGCCCTGAAGGATTTGAGCAAGTTCCTGAAAGAAGAGATTTGAGACGCCATCGGCGCCGCCGCCCCATGCCGGGCGATTTTTTGAAGACCACGAATCGAAATTCTTAGATATTTAATAACGCCGCAACATCAAGACACGGAGAGGACCATGCACGACCAGCCCCTGCTCACGCCGGTGAAACTCGGCCCCTACACCCTCAAGAACCGCGTGGTCATGGCGCCCATGACCCGCGACCGCGCCGACAACCCGGAGCTCGCGCCCACCGCGATGCACGCCGAGTACTACGCGCAGCGCGCCAGCGCCGGCCTCATCATCACCGAAGGCAGCCAGATCTCGCCCCAGGGCGTAGGCTACGTACGCACCCCGGGCATCCACTCCGCGGCCCAGATCAAGGGTTGGGAGCAGGTGACCGATGCGGTGCACGCCCGCGGCGGCCGCATCTTCCTGCAGCTCTGGCACGTGGGCGCCATCTCCCACCCTGATTTCCACGGCGGGGCGCTGCCCGTGTCCGCCTCCGCCTTCGACATCAAGGCGAAGCTCTACACGCCTTCCGGCGAGCTCAAGGAGGCCGTGAATCCGCGTGCCCTGAGCGTCAGCGAGATCCAGCAGATAGTGCGGGACTTCGCCCAAGGGGCCAGGAACGCCATCGCCGCCGGCTTCGACGGCGTGGAGATCCACGGCGCCAACAGCTATCTCATCGAGCAGTTCCTGCGCGACGGCACCAACCACCGCACCGACCAGTACGGCGGCAGCCTCGAGAACCGCGCCCGCTTCCTCATGGAGATCGTGGCGGCGGTGAGCGCGGCCGTGGGCGCCGAGCGCACCGCGGTGCGGCTCTCGCCGGCGGGCCTGTACTACATACCAGCGGATTCCGACAGCCGCGCGCTCTACGACTACGTGATCGCCAAGCTCTCGGACTTGGGGCTCGCTTACCTGCACCTGCGCGAGCCGGCGAGCGACGTCTCCGCCATCCCCAACATGGTCACGGACGTGGCGCGGCACTACCGCAAGATCTACCGCGGCACGCTCATCACCAATACCGCCTACGACCAGGAGAAGGGCAACGCCACGATCGCGGCGGGCGACGCCGACCTCGTGGCCTACGGGGTGCCATTCATCGCCAACCCGGACCTGGTGGAGCGCTTCCGCAAGGGCGCGCCGCTCGCCAAGGCCGACCCAGCGACGTTCTACAGCGCCGGCGAGAAGGGCTACACCGACTACCCGACGCGCCAGGCCGCCGCCGCCTGACCGATCCCGGGAACCATCACCCAAGGAGAGACGATCATGAAACTGTATTTCTCACCCGGCGCCTGTTCGCTCGCCTCCCACATCGCACTGCGCGAGGCGGGCCTGCCCTTCGAGTTGGTGCGCGTGGACACCGGCGTGCATAAGCTCAAGGACGGTACCGATTACTACGGCATCAACCCCAAGGGCTACGTGCCGGCCATCCAGCTGGACGATGGCCAGGTCATGACGGAGGGTGCGGCGTTGCTCCAATACATCGGCGACAAGGCGCCTGCCAAGGGCCTTATCCCCGAGGCCGGAACCTTCGAACGTTTCCGAGCCAACGAGTGGCTGACCTTCGTAAGCAGCGAGATTCACAAGGGATTCAGCCCGCTGTTCAATCCGAAGCTCAGTGACGACGCCAAGGCGGTGCTGCGGGCCAAGCTCGAGGGCCGCCTCGGCGAGGTCGACAGGCATCTGGCTACCCACAAGTATCTTATGGGAGACACGTTCACCGTGGCGGACGCCTATCTTTATACGGTGGTGAGCTGGTCACCCGGCGTGGGCATCGAGCTGTCCAAGCTCAAACACCTGGCCGAGTACCGGCAGCGCATCGCTGACCGCCCCTCGGTGAAGGAAGCCTTGCAGAACGAGAAGGCTGCGGCCTAAAGTCTCCAGTAAAGCTTCCGGCCCCGGAGGGTCGGAAGCTTTACCGATCCATGAATCATAGGGAGGGATAACCATGAAAGACTTCGCCTTATTCCTGGCCCGGGTGCTGCTCGCGGCCATCTTCCTGTGGGCCGGCTACGGCAAGCTCACCCATTACACCTACATGCAGGGGTACCTGGTCTCGCTGGGTGTGCCCGGCTGGTCCTTCCCTTTCATCATCCTGTGGGAGCTGGGCGGTGGGCTCGCGGTCCTGACCGGCTTCCTGACCCGACCGGTGGCCCTGCTGATGGGTGCTTTCTGCGTGATCTCAGCACTCATCGCCCACCTGCATCCGGCCGACCAGGAACAGATGATCAACTTCATGAAGAACATCAGCATGACCGGCGGCTTCCTGGCCCTCTGGGTCAGTGGGGCCGGGGCCTTGAGCCTTGACCGGAAGTTCAAGCTCAAGTGGAGCCCCGCTTAAGACCTGGACGAAGGCAGGCGTCTCCCGGTTCAAGTAAGCTATGGGCCGGCCCGCAGGGCCGGCCCATGCTTTTTTCGGATAACCAATAATCGGGAGCACACCATGCAGAACCTGCTCATGCTCGTCGGCCGCATCATGCTCGCGGCCATGATGTTCTGGACCGGATATGGCCGGATCCTGAGTTTCACCAGCATCCACAACTACGTGAACGACTGGGGCGTGCCTCACGCCTTCAAGCCGATCATCATCCTCTGGGAAGTGGGCGCCGGCCTCCTGCTGCTGCTCGGCATCTATACCAAGCCCGCGGCGCTGGCCGCCGCCCTGTTCTGCGTGGTGTCCGGCTTCGCGGTGCACCTCTACGACGGCGGCGAACTGCAGCTCATCGACTTCATGAAGAACATGGCGCTCACCGGTGGCTTCCTGTACGTGGCGGCCTTCGGCGCCGGTGACTGGAGCTTCGGCAAGAAGTACAAGCTCAAATGGAGCTGAGCGTCTCTTAGACCGCCCTGCGCCCCTGGCGCCTTGAAAGCGGGCTGCGGCCCGCTTTTTCGTGGACGAACCATTGATCCAAATCAAGGCGGGCCGGGGCCCGGCGGCGTAAAAAGGACGCCGTATTCCGGACAACAGGGACCACGTGGGCAATCCCGTCATCGACATGCTGCTGGCGCAGCACCGCGAGATGCGCGAGGTGCTCGGCATCGCCGCCGCAGAACTCGAGCTGATCGAACGCAACGAACAGCCGGGCCTCGTGCGGTTCGGCGAAGCCCTGCGCTATATGCGCTGCTTCGCTGCTCTCGTGCACCACCCGGTGGAGGAGCGGGTCTGCGAGCGGCTCCTGGCCCTGCGGCCGGAGTTGCGGTCCGAAGTCGGGCGGTTGAGTGACCAGCACCGGCGCATCTACGAGCTGGAGGCCTGGCTCACGGAGGCGCTGCAACAGGCGGAGCGGGAGGGTGCCGCCGCGTTCCCGCGGCTCATGGATTTCGGCCGCACCTATCTCGTCATCCAGAAGCAGCATTCAGAAGCAGAGGAGGATTCCATCTTCCCCCACGCTCTGGCCGTCCTGCGGGAAGAGGATTGGCGTATCGTCCAACGGCAAGTACGGGCGCTGGCCGACTCGCGCCTGCAGGAGATCGCCGCCCGCTGCCTGAAAGTGTTGCGCCGGCATCCGCGCGGCGCCGCGGCCTAGCCTCTCACCACTCGCTGCGGTGCTTGTCGTGGAAGAAGCCGCCGCTCTCGGTGACCTTGGGATCGGCGGCCAGCCACACGATGGTCTCGGCGCCCTTCTCCACGCTGCGGGAGGCGCCGGCGCCGCCCATGTCGGTCTTCACCCAGCCCGGATCCACGGAGTTCACACTCACGCCCTTGGACGAGAGTTCCGCGGCGAACACCCGCGTCACGGCGTTGAGCGCCGCCTTGGACATGCGGTAGCCGAGATGGCCGCCGCCCATGCCGCTGAGGGACCCCATGCCGGA
>DASUBN010000272.1:0-4248 GCA_035763245.1 Gammaproteobacteria bacterium
CCGCGAACGTCAGGAACGCTTCACCCCTTCCGGGTGGCCCATGAAGTCGCCCTTGCCGATCTCCACGCCGTTGTGGCGCAGGATGGCGTAGGCGGTGGTGACATGGAAGTAGAAGTTCGGATAAACGTAGTCGAGCAGGTACCCCAATCCCTGGAAGTGCCGCACGCCGGTGCGCTGCTGCAACTCGATCTTGCGGTCCTCGGAGCCGTCGATCTGCGCCGGTTTGATGCTCTGGATGTAGGCGATAGTTTTCTCGATCCGGGCGTAGAGCTCGGCGAAGGTCTGCTCGTTGTCCTCGTATTTTGGCGGCTCGACGCCGGCGAGTCGCGAGACGCAACCCTTGGACTGATCGGAGGCGATCTGGATCTGGCGCGCCAGGGGAAACATGTCGGGCGCGAGCCGGCCGTTCACCAGCACCGCCGGGTCGAACTTCTTGGCGAGCGCATGGGCCTCGCCCTTCTTGAGCACCGCGAGCAGGTTGCTGAGGACGTTGACGAAGGACACGGCAGAAGCCTGGTACATGGAAATCTGCATAGCTGTCTCCGGTTGGTGAGCGCGTGCATGTGTCATGCGGATGACACGGGCATGGAGATAGAATGTCAGGAAACGATGCCCGTGCTCCCTGAGTCGCCGGGGTTGTAACCGGCAAAACGAAGGAACGACCATGAAAATTCTAACCCAGACGCTGCTCTTGACGTGCGCCGCCCTGCTCCCTGCTTATGCGGCTGAAGCGGCGGATACGGCCCCGGACTTCGACGTGCTCAAGAGCATGTCGGTGGCGGATTTCCGTGCCACTGGCCTCGATCACTTGAGCGATGCCCAGATCAAAGCTCTAGACGCCTGGTTCGCCGACTATCAGCGCAACCACTCAGGCAGCTGTATGCCGACTGCCGCCGCGGCGTCAGCGCCCTCCGCTGCCACGCCGGCCACCGGCCCGGCCGATGCCGCCATCGTCGCGCACCTGGTCGGTGACTTCCGGGGTTGGAGCGGGGGCACCACCTTCACGCTCGACAATGGCCAGGTGTGGCAGCAAGTGGACGACTCGGTGCTGACCACGGGCGGTATCAAGGATCCCAGGGTCACCATCAGCCGCGGATTGATCGACTCCTATTATCTGTCGGTGGAAGGGGTGCAGGACACGGTGATGGTGAAGCGCATCAAGCCTTGAGCCGGCGCAGGGCTCCTTCGCCAGCGGCGCGGCCCGTGGCGAAGCAAGCTGTGAGCAGATAGCCGCCGGTAGGCGCCTCCCAATCCAGCATCTCGCCGGCGCAGAATATCCCGGGGAGCGCCCGTAGCATCAGGTCCGTATCTAGGGCTTCGAAGCTCACGCCGCCGGCGGTGCTGATGGCCTCATCCAGGGGGCGAGCCGCGATGAGCGTCAAAGGGAGTTCCTTAATGGCAGCGGCGAGCTTACCCGCTTCCGGCAACTCGACCCCGAGCACTTCGCGCAGCAAGCCCGCCTTCACGCCCTCGATGCCCGCCTGCTTGCGCAGATGGTTGCCCATGGACTGGGTGCCGCGGGGCTTGGAGAGATCTTGCGCGAGGCGCAGCGCGTCACGGTTGGGCGCGAGATCGAGATAGAGCGTGACGCTGCCCCGGGCAGCGATGGCTTCCCGCAGCGGCGCCGACAAGGCGTAGACGAGGCCACCCTCGATACCGCGCTCGGTGACGATGAACTCGCCCTGCTGCGGCGTGCCGTCCTCCAGCCAGGCGCTGACGTGCTTCACCGGTTGACCGGCGTGACGGCGGCGGAAATGTTCGCTCCAGGCCACCTCGAACCCGCAGTTGGCTGATTTGAGGGGCGCGAGCTTCACGCCACGCGCACCCAACAGCGCCATCCAGGCGCCGTCTGACCCTAAGCGCGACCAGCTGCCGCCGCCCGAGGCCAGCACCGTAGCATCCGCCCCAACCGTGCGCACGCCGGATGGCGTGGCGAACACCAGCCGGCCTTCCGCATCCCAGCCTTGCCAGCGATGGCGCACGTGCAACGACACGCCGGATTCCTTCAGGCGCTTCAGCCAGGCGCGCAACAAGGGCGCTGCCTTCATCCCGCGCGGGAACACCCGGCCGGAGCTGCCCACGAAGGTCTCGATGCCGAGTCCCTCGGCCCAGCTGCGTAGAGCCGCGGCGCCGAAGCGGGCCAGATAAGGCGCGAGCGCCTCACGGCGCTCGCCATAACGTGACAGGAAGGCGGTTTCGGGCTCCGCGTGGGTGAAATTAAGGCCGCCGACGCCCGCCTGCAGGAACTTGCGGCCCACCGAGGGCATGGCGTCGTAGACATCCACCTCGACCCCGCCCTGGGCCAGGACCTCGGCCGCCATGAGGCCGGCGGGCCCGCCGCCGACGACCGCGGCCGTGCGGGGCGGCATCAGCCCTTGGCCGGGCGCGCGTTGCCTGCCTGGGACATGAGCGTGCCCACCATGGCGGAGAGGTCGCCCATGTTGGCGGGCACCACGGTCACCGTGGAACTCTTGGCGATCTCGCCCCACTGGTCCACCCACTGTTGGGCGAGCTGGTAGTGCAACGCATCCATGCCGCCGTCGCCCGCCGCCGCCTTGGCGATGGTGTTGATGGCGTTGGCGGTGGCGTTGGCCACGGTGGAGATGGCCTGGGCCTGGCCCTCGGCGCGCAGGATCGCCGCTTGGCGTTCGCCGTCAGCGTTGTTGATCTGGCTCTGCTTCTGGCCCTCAGACTGGTTGATGGCCTGCTGCCGGTCGCCCTCGGACTTGGCGATGGCGGCGCGTTTCTGACGCTCGGCGGTGAGCTGTAGCTCCATGGCCTTCTGGATCTCGTCCGGCGGCGTGAGGTTGCGGATCTCGTAACGCAGCACCTTCACGCCCCAGCCGGTCGCGGCGTCCGTAAGCACGTCCACCACGCCCTTGTTGAGGATCTCGCGCTGCGAGAGGCACTCATCCAGGGCCAGCTTGCCCACCTCGGCGCGCATGGTGGTCTGCACCAGCTGCACCACGGCGGTGATCACGTCGTTGGTGCCGTAGGCGGCGTTCTGGGCGTTGGTGATCTGGTAGTAGAGCACGCCGTCCACCGAGAGGCGGGCGTTGTCCTTGGTGATGCACACCTGCTCGGGTACGTCGAGCGGGATCTCGCGCATGTCGAACTTATAGGCCACCCGGTCCACGATGGGCATGATGATCTGCATGCCGGGTATGAGCACGGCATGGAAGCGCCCCAGGCGTTCCACGATCCAGGCCTGTTGCTGCGGCACGATGCGCACCGAGCGCAGCAGCGTCACCGCCGCCCAGAAGAGGATCAATAGACCGATGACCGCCGATATCGAGAACCCCATGGATACGCTCCTGTATTGAGTGCTGTGATCTATCCGGATCGCTTCGTCAGTTGATGGGCTTGATGCGTAGCTTGGCCCCGTCCCGGGCCGTGACCTCGGCCCGCTGGCCGATGCTCGGGCGCCCAGCGCCCTCCCAGACCGCCTCCCAGAGGGAATCGCGGTACTTCACCTTGAGGCTGCCACCCTGGTCTTCCGCCACGGTCACGACGCCGCCCTTGTCCATGTCCGCCAGGGGGTCTTCTTTGCCGCCCTGGATGCGGCGCCGCAGCAGATGTGCCAGCGGCAGGGCGACCATGGCTGCGACGGCATATATCAGGGCCGCCTGCCACACGTCCACGGGATAGAGCCAGGTGACGAGCGCGGTCACGAAGGCCGCGAAGGCCAGCGCCGCCATGTAGAAGGTGAGCGTGGACATCTCCAGCACCACGAGGATGATCCCCGCCGCCACGAACACCAAAGGCATCAGATACCCCATGTGGAACCTCCGGGCACGTCCCGTATGCCGCTCAAGTGATGGATATATGCCCGCTGCGCAGGGGATTCAAGCCCCCGTGGCCGGTTCAGGCGATGGGCTTGAACTTGCCGATCTCCCGTTCCCAGACCGTGAAGGCTTCGCACTTCACGTCCAGGTCTTCGAACTCGTGGGCGTTACGCTTGCGGAAGGTCTGGCAGGCTTCCTCGGACTCCCAGTAGTCCACAGTGATGAAGCGATGCGGGGTGTGGTTGTCTTCGTAGAGCTCGCTGCGTATGTAGCCCGGTGCGCGCCGGAAGAACCGCGCCCAGGTACCGTCCGGCCCGTAGGCATGCTTGAACTCGGCGGTCTTGCCGGGCGCCGCCTGCAATTCCCATACGTAGGTGTATCCCGCCTGCACGTAGGACTCCTTCCCCCTCTTACCGCGCACAAGACAATAGCAGATAGCCCGGCGCTTGCGGCAAGGCGTGGT
>DASUBN010000273.1:0-2160 GCA_035763245.1 Gammaproteobacteria bacterium
TGGGTGGGCAGGCCCGGCGCACCATGAATTGCCGTGATCGCCGACCGCTACTAACGAAGACATTCCTGTTGGCTGGCGGCGATTGAACATATATCATGTACCCCGCGTAGTCTTGCAGGAAAAGCGCCGCAAACAGGGGCGCGAGACGTCTCGGCCTTTCCGGCGGAATACCCAAGCAGCGTTCATTAACACGCCCAGAGCGAGAGCTGAGCCATGGCCACGAAGAAGACCGGTCCCCGCAAGACGCCCCGCCCCGCCGCGGCCGGTACCCGCCGGACCACGACCAGCGCCGCGCGTCCGAAACCCGCCGAGGAAGCGCCTGTCGCCGGTGAAGGAGAAGCCGCACGCACCCCGAGCATCTCGGACACCATGCCCGCGAATTTCCGCAATGAAGACCGTCGCGACCGCGGCAAGCGTCGCCTGATCCTGATCCTCATCATCCTGCTGCTCGCCAACGGTCTCTTCTGGCTGCTGAGCGACTGGTACTTGTCGGGCCGCCAGCCGCCGCCCCCGGCCACGGCCGTGGCCATCGCGCCCCCTTGCATCCCCGCGGCTCCCGCCGCCACCGCGCCCGCACCGGCGACGGTCGCACCCAAGATCGCCGCCGCCCCGGCTCCCGTCACCGCCCCCGCGGCCGTGACAGCCCTCCACCCCGTACAGGAGACCTTGCTTCTCGGCGCCGGCGTCGGCACCACCAGCCGCGGCGGCATCAGCCTCATGTTCGACCACCCGGTGGACTGGAATGTGGACAACACGTCAGGCGGCCAGCGCGTGCAGGTGGAGGTGCAAGGCATCCGCTCCCTCGCCAACTTCCCGCGCAACCTGCCCATGCCCCCGGGCGTGTCGGCAGTGCACACCGCCATCGATGACGGCGTGCTCACACTCAACTTCGATGTGAAGCCCGGCATCCAGGCCTATACGACGCCGGCCAACGGCCCGGCCAGCACCCTTAACATCTACTTCCGCACCCCCACCCAACAGGCCCTGGAGTTCGCCCAGGCTCCCGCGCCCCAGGCGCCCGCCACGCCGGTCCCCGGCGGCGCGGCTTATAGCGCGGCCCTCGCGGCGCTTGTGGCCAACGACTACCCCAAGGCCCTGGAGCTCTTGCAGCAGTCCCTCAAGACCAACCCTGACTACGGCTCCGCTCGCGAGATGCTCGCCGTGACCGAGGCACACCAGGGCAACGTACTGCGGGCGGGACAGATCCTCGCCGACGGCATCCAGCGCGGCGGCAACCAGGTCACCCGCTTCGTGGTGATGGATGCCACCCTGCTCAACGCCCGCGGCCAGGATAAGGATGCGGTGACGCTGCTCAGGGACAATGCCAAGGCGGCCGGCACCGATCCCAACTACGCCGCCCTACTCGTCAACCTGGCGGGCTCAGACCCGGCGAAGGCCCCGGGCGCGGGCCGGCTCTACCGCGAGCTGGTGCAGGTGGATCCCACCGTGGGCGAATGGTGGCTGGGTGACGGCATCGGCCTGGAACAGACCGGTGACACCGCCGAGGCCCGCACCGCTTACGCTCACGCCCTGGCGGCGGGCCGCATGTCGCTGGAATCCCTGGACTTCGCCCTCGCCCGCCTTGCGGCCCTCAAGAACTAAACTCCGGCATCCGGATATATGAAGAAAGAGGGAGTCACGGCCAGGCCGTGACTCCCTTTTCGCTCCCCAACCCCCTGCTCTGCGGCACGGATGCGCGCCGCTCCCCTCCCGACACCGAAACTCCGAAGAGAATGCAGGGGCCGGCGGTGTCGGCCACCGGCCCCTGCCGTGCCTACTCCGAACGCCCATCCGCGAACGTCGAAGTCGCACTAACCGAAACTCTCTGTCTGTCTGCTCACCCTCCCGCTCAGGGCGGCGTCACCAGCTTGCCGGCGCTGGCCATGCTCTTCACCGTGTCCTGGTCGAACTTGAAGCGGAACCGCAGGAACAGGCCCTGGGCCGTGTAGTGGTCGGCAGTGAAATCCTGGTCGTAGAAGCCCGAGAAGTTGTAGCCCAGGCTCAGCCACATGTTGGTGCCGATGTCCCAGCCGGTCTCGATGCCGTAGCTGCGGTTGATCACACCCGCGCCATAGGAATGGATGCGATTGACCATGAAACCCAGGTCCCACTTCGGACGGATGTCATAGCGGTACTCGAGGCCCATCAGGTCGGTATAGC
>DASUBN010000274.1:0-14139 GCA_035763245.1 Gammaproteobacteria bacterium
CCTCACGGAAGTTGCCGCCGCGGCCATCGTCCTCGATTGTCAGGGTCGCGAAGCGGCCCTGGCAGCGCAGCATGACGTTGCAGCGTCGCGCCTTGGCATGGCGCACGATGTTGGTGATGGCCTCGCGCAGCACCAGGGCGAAGAGGTTGTCGTGCACCGGTGGGCAGCCGCCGTTGTCGATCTCGGCGGCGATCTCCACGTTGGCCGCCTTGAGCGCTACCCGCGCGTTCGCGAGCTCGCCAGCGAGGCCGCCGTTGCGGTAGCCGCCCACGGCTTCGCGTACCTGGCGCAGGGCGTCACGAGAGATCTTCTCCAGTTCGCGGATCTCGGGAGCCGCGGCGGCCACGTCGCGCTCCGCCAGGCGCGCCGCGAGTTCGGCCTTTACGGTGATGAGCGTGAGGGTGTGGCCCAGGAGGTCATGCAGGTCGCGGGCGATGCGTTCGCGCTCGGCGGTGGCCGCGAGGCGGCGGATCTCCTCCTGGGACTGGACGATGACGCGGCGCTTGGCCTCGTCGTCCGCGAACCAGGCGTTGGCAGCGCCGATGATGCCGCCGATCATGACCGTGGGCAGCCAGAACCACATGCTGTGGGCATAAGGGGTCTGGGGCATGAAGTACATGATCCCAGCTTCGATCTCGAAGCCGGCCAGGATCAACGCCAGCGCCGTCAGGCTCTTGCGCAGGTTGCCATAGTGGGCGGTCAGTGCGCAGGCGAAGATGATGAAGGTGTGACCCGTGCCGGTGAGCGGCACGAACACATAGCCCAGGGTAGCTATACCTGAGAGCAGCTGCGGCAGTTCACGGGCGCTGCAGTTGAAGCTGCGGAAGTAGAGCACCAGAAATATGATCGCGGCGCCCACGGCGCAGGCCCAGATGCTGGCGCTCCAAGGTGCGACTCCCGGCCATTGGATGAAGAAGAACCCCAAGTAGAGTAGCCATAGATACGGAGTCCAGCCCGCCCAGGGGGCGTTGGGCAGGAGGCGCCTGTGCACCCACAGCAGGGCGCGCACCAGGCGCGGGGGGGCGGTATCTACCTGGGTCGTCATGGGCTTAGCGTATCACTAGAGACTGACCCGACCGCGTCGGGCTGGATGAGGCCGAGCAGCAGGGTGATGGCGATGGTTTGGGTATCGGCACCCATGCTGGGTCCCCCTTCGTCTGTTCTAAAGTGGATTACAGCATGATTTTCGGGACGCTTGGCCGCCAGTCCCGTCCGTCAGGATTTCTGCGTGACGCTTGTCACAACTTCATGGTATCCGGCGGTGACAAGCGTCACTCGAGCCTATAGGCTGGGGCTCCCAAAAGCGGGAGCGGGGCATGGGGCGTGCACTGAGGTGGGGCGGGGCGGCGACGGGCGTGCTCCTGTTGTTCCTGGTCCTGGCGTACGGGTTCCTGCGTGGCGCCGCACCTCGCCTCGATGGCCAAGTGAAGCTCGCCGGTCTCTCGGGTCCCGTCACCGTTACCCGCGACGCCCTGGGTGTGCCCAGCGTGACGGGGGCGGACCGCGCGGATGTGGCCCGAGCCCTCGGTTTCCTGCATGCCCAGGATCGCTTCTTCCAGATGGATATCCTGCGCCGCGTCGCTGCCGGAGAGCTCTCCGAGCTCGTGGGCTCCGCCGCGCTGGTAGTGGATAAGCGCGACCGGCTGTTCCGTCTGCGCGCCGTGGCCCAGCAGGTGGTGGCCGAGGCCACGCCCGAGCAGCGGGCGGTGCTGGAGGCTTACGCAGCAGGCGTGAATGCGGGCCTCAAATCCCTCACTACTTGGCCCTTCGAATACGCCTTGCTCATGAAGCGCCCCCGGCCATGGAAGCCGGAGGACTCCATCCTGGTCATCTACGCCATGTACTTCGACCAGCAGAACCCCACCGACCGGCGCGAGTCGGATTTGGCGCTGATGCATGACCTCATGCCCGCGGGCCTATATCGCTTCCTGGCCGCGCCCGGCACCCAATGGGATGCGCCGCTCCTGGGCGGGCCCATGGAGACGCCACCCATACCCGGGGCAGACGTGCTCGATCTCAGGAACGCGCGAAGCGTAGCTTCGAGCGTGCAGGCAGGGCGCCTGCGCCCTGCTCCGCGCGAAGCAGAAGGTGAAGCGCGATGGCCATCGGAGCCCGATTCGAGTAACTCCACAGACATCGGCAGCAATAACTGGGCTGTCAGTTCTGCGCACAGTGCCGATGGCCACGCGCTGCTGGCCAACGACATGCACTTGGGTATCCGGGTGCCTAATACCTGGTATCGGGCCCGGCTTTCGTATAAGGGTGCCGAGGGTGAGGTCACCGTCACCGGCGTCACTCTACCGGGGGTCCCCGCCATGGTGGTGGGGAGCAATGGTCACGTGGCCTGGGGCTACACCAACAGCTACGGCGATTGGGTGGATCTGGTGCTCTTGCATCTGAACCCCCAGGACGCGGACGAGTACCTGACCGCCGACGGCTGGCGGCACTTCGAGCACTACACGGAGCGCATCCGGGTGAAGGGCGGACGCGATCAGACCTTGGATGTGCGGGACACGGCCTGGGGTCCGGTGCTGGACCAGGACCACAACGGGACCTTGCGCGCCGTGCACTGGATGGCAGCGGATCCGGAGGCCACCAACCTGGAGCTCGGAGCCATGGACCGGGCGCGAAACGTGGGCGAGGCCATGCTAGTGGCGAACCGCGCCGGTATGCCAGAGCAGAACTTCATGGTGGCCGATGCGGATGGCAACATCGCCTGGACCATCGCCGGCCGCATCCCAGTGCGCAGCGGCTACGATCCCCAAGTGCCTTCCTATTGGGATAAACCGGGCACAGGCTGGACCGGCTGGCTCGCCCCGGAACGGTATCCGCGGGTGGTGAACCCCGCCTTGGGGCGCCTCTGGACCGCCAATGCGAGGGTGGTGGACGGGCCCATGCTCGCCGCCATCGGCGATGGCGGTTATGATCTGGGCGCCCGCGCCCACCAGGTGCGCGACGATCTCATGGCCAAGGACAAGTTCACACCAGCGGATCTCCTCGCCATCCAGTTGGACGACCGGGCCCTGTTCCTGGCCCGCTGGCGTTCGCTCCTGCTGCGCCTCCTCAACCCCAAGAACGTGGCCAACGAGCCTAAGCGTGCTGAGTTCCGTCACGACGTGGAGGCTTGGAGTGGGCGTGCAGACGTGGATTCCGTGGGTTATCGTTTGGTGCGGGATTTCCACACTACGGTGGAAGATGCGGCCCTGCCGCCGCTTTTCACCGCCTGCAAGCATGCGGCACCGGATTTCGATTACCATGCCCTGTCTCAGCTGGAAGGGCCGCTCTGGGCCCTGGTGAGCCAGCAGCCGCCAAACCTGCTGAATCCCCGTTACGGCAACTGGGACGCGCTGCTGCTTGCTTCCGTGGACAAGGTCATCGCCGGATTATGGCGGCCGGACACGGGTCTCGCCACCCGCAGCTGGGGCGAACGCAATACCGTGCGTCTGCGCCATCCCTTGAGCCCGGGCCTGCCGTCCTTCCTCTCCCACTTCCTGGACATGGCGCCAGTGGAGCTGCCGGGGGACAGCAACATGCCGCGGGTGCAGGGCGTGGATTTCGGCGCCTCCGAGCGCATAGTGGTGGAGCCGGGCCATGAGGACAGGGGCATCTTCGAGATGCCCACGGGCCAGAGCGGGTACCCACTGTCTCCTTACTACAGGAATAGCGAGCCAGCTTGGGAGAAGGGTGAAGCGACGCCGTTCTTACCTGGCCCCACCGAACATACGCTGATGTTCGAGCCTTCTAGGTAGCTTCGAAGCCGCTCAATCGCCGGGATGTGTCCCGGTCAGGGCGCGGGGATAGTGCTGCTGGTGGACGATGGCGCTGCCGCGTTGATCGAGCCATTCGATGAGCGGGCGCCATTCGTAGACGTCTTCCTTGATGTTCTTGTCCTTGAGTTCATGCACACCAAGGCCCTGCTCCACGGCGTGGATATAGTTCTGGCTGTCGCGCAGGGTGGCCACGAAAGGAATCTCCAGGCTGTGCAGGAAGCGCTTCAGGGTCTCGTACATTTTGGCCTGCTTCTTTACCCGGTTGGCTACCACCGCCACGCGCTCGCGGCGATTCTCGATGCGCCCGGCGAGCAGCAGATCGGCGATGCAGCGGGACGCAGCATGGATGTCGATGTCCGAGGGCAACACCGGGATCAGGATGGCGTGGGCGCCGCGCGTCACTTCGTGCAGCTTGAGGGGATCCATGGCCGCCGGGGTGTCCACGATCAGTCGCTCCGCATCCGGGGGTACCCGCATCAGGAAGCTCTTGGTGACGCGCCCGCTGCGGTCCACCCCCGAGAGGCCGGTGATGTGGGGCTGCCGGTCACTGCGATTGGCAAGCCAGCGCAGGCTGGAGCCCTGGGGGTCCATGTCCAAGAGTGCGGTGCGGTACCCGTGGGAGGCGTAGTAGGCGGTGATACTGGTGGAGAGAGTGGTCTTGCCGCAGCCGCCCTTGGTGTTGAGTACCACGATCTTGAGCAGCGGCCGCTGGGTGCGCGGTTCCGTGTCGTCGGGCCGGTCGGCCTCGGCTTCAGGAGCTTTCGGATTCCATAGATTCAGCGTTAGCATGCCCGCATGAGACCCCGTAGGACCGGCAGAGGTAAATACCTTAAGTCGGTCATTCAACCCATCGCTTCAAAATCCGAGGCTAGCGCCTTGAATGACATTGATTTTAGTACCCTTTACGTCAGCGTCCAGCCGATTTAACCTTTTCCAATGCCAGTGAACCCGCGTCGCCCGTCTCATCAAGCCGTCCGCGGGTTTCGGGGATCGGCCCCGTGAGTGCCGCGAAGAAGAGGGCCGCCGGGCGCGCGAGCCCGGGTCAGCGTCGCGCGGCGCAGGCTGCGCCCCCAGCCCATAAAGTCGGGCTGGTATTGCCTGGCGGCGGCGCCCGAGCCGCCTATCAGGTCGGCGTGCTGAAAGGTCTGGCCGAGCTTCTGCCCCAGGATGCGCCAACCCCCTTCCCGGTGGTGTCCGGCACTTCCGCCGGCGCCATCAACGCCGCCCTCATTGCGAGCCATGCCCACAACTTCCGTGCCGGCGTCGCCTACCTCGATCACGTCTGGCGCGAGATCCACTGTGACAAGGTGTTCAAGACCGACGCCCTGACGGTACTGAAGACCAGCCTGCACTGGGTGTTCACGCTCATGTCGGGTGGCATGGACCGGCACAACCCCATCTCGCTCCTGGATAACGCGCCCTTGCGGACGCTGCTGGAGGAGCACATCGCGTTCGAGCGGCTGGAGGAGTGTATCGATGCCAACGTGCTCGATGCGCTCGCCATCACCGCCTCGGGCTACACTTCGGCGCGTTCCATCACCTTCTACCAGGGCCGCAAGGGCTTGAGACCCTGGCATCGCACCCGGCGTCTGGGCCAGCCGGTGGACATCGAATTGCGGCACATCATGGCTTCGGTGGCGTTGCCGGTGATCTTCCCCGCGATGCGCATCGGCCGGGAATACTTCGGCGACGGTTCCTTGCGGCAATCGGCCCCCTTGAGTCCAGTGGTGCATCTCGGGGCGGACAAGGTGCTGGTGATCACCTTGCGCAACGAACAGCCTAACCGCCTGCCGTTGGAGCAGGAAGTGGTGCCTTACCCGTCCCTCGGCCAGATCGCCGGCTACCTGCTTGATACCCTGTTCATGGATAGCGTCTATGGCGACCTGGAGCGGCTGCAACGCATCAACAATACCGTTAGCCGCATCACCGGAAAGGCGGGGCAAGATCAACCTCTCAAGGTCATCGACACTCTGGTCATCGCTCCCAGCGAGGATATGCGTGACATCGCCCAGCGCCACAAGAATGAGTTCCCCCGCAGCGTGCGTTTGTTGCTGCGCGGCGTGGGTGGCATGCATCGCAGCGGCAGCCAGCTCCTGAGTTACCTGCTCTTCGAGAGCGGCTATTGCCGGGACCTGATCGACCTGGGCATGCGCGACGCCAAATCGCAAGCCGACAAGCTGCTGGAATTCATCGGTGCCCCATCCCCCTGATTCCGTTGCCCCGGCAGGCTTTTCAAGTCACATTCGCGTCACAAGCGTCGGGTATCCACAGCACCATGAAGCGTGGCCGGACTTATAGAAAACCGGAGTATGTCCAATCCTGCCGCGCTTCGCGAGAAGTGTGCGCTGACTCACAGTCCTGGCCATCTCTTCGCTCCACAGTGAAGTCGCGCCAGGGACATCAGCCTCGATGTCCCAAGGTTCAAGCGATGCGAGGAGTGACACTATGCAAGGTCATTGGCAACAGCTCACTGCCCGAATCCGGCAGAAATGGGCCAAGGTGACGGAAGAGGATCTGGTGCTGGCCCGGGGCGACAGGGACTATCTGCTGGCCAGGCTCCAGGAGTACTACGGCCTCGCTCGGGACCGGCTCGATGCCGATCTGCAGGCGCTTGGGTACCCGCCCAGTCATGAGGAGGTCACCGCACGCCATGAGGGAGAGAGCGAACGGCTCACCAGTAGCCGGATTGAACGACACGGCCAGGATCGAGGCTCGTCGCCACGGGGCCGCAGCAGATAAGACCGTCGCAATGAGGCGGTTGGGATCGAAGCGGGCGGCTACTTGAGTTCGTTATGTCTCGCCAGGACTTCCCGGCCTTGGCCGCGGAAGTGTTCCGTCAGCCTTTCCACGATATAGACAGAACGATGGTATCCGCCGGTGCAGCCGATGGACAACGTGAGGTAGCGCCGGTTGGAGGATTCGAACTTCGGGATCCAGAATTCTAGGAAACCGGTGATGTCCTTTAGGAACTTCTGGACGATCTCGTGCTTCTCGAGATAGCGGGCCACCGCCGGATCCCGCCCCGTGAGCGTCTTGAGGCTCGGCTCCCAGTAGGGGTTGGGTAGGCCGCGGGCGTCGAACACGAAATCTGAGTCCCCCGGGATGCCATGACGGAACCCGAAGGATTGGAACATCAGCGACAGACCCTGGCGTTCCTCCCGGTGGATGCGGGCCCGCACCAGCTCACGCAGTTCGTGTACCGAGGTGCGAGAGCTGTCCAGGACCACGTCCGCCTCGTCGGCGAGTGGCCCCAGCAGCTCGCGCTCGGCCTTGATGGCGTCCTTGAGCGACCGGCCTTCACCCGCCAGCGGATGCGGGCGGTGGGTCTCGCTGTAGCGTTTCAGCAGCACCGCGTCCTCGGCGTGGATGAACACGATCTCGCACTCGATGCCCTCTGCCTTGAGCTTGTGCATGGTCTCTGGCACGGCACGGATGTCTTCCATCCTGTTGCGTGCGTCCACTCCCACGGCCATGTGCTGGTAGGCGGAGTCGCCGGTGAGCAGGGTCTCCCTGGCGAAGCTCTGCAGGTGCCCGGCGGGGATGTTGTCCACGCAGTAGTAGCCCAAGTCCTCCAGCATGTGGAGTGCCACGGATTTGCCGGAACCGGAGAGGCCGCTCAGGATGACGAGACGCATGTTCCCTTGGGTTGGATTGGTCTTGGGTTACGCTAACGCTAGCACATTCCCGGCGGGCATGAAAAAACCGGCGTAGCACGCGCTACGCCGGTCTTGGTTCCGCGGAGAGCCGGTTTCAGGTCTGGGCGGAGCTGCGCACCGTGGCCCGGTCGTGGTGGTGGTTGAGCTTCTCCTTGTGCTTCTTCACCTGCCGGTCGAGCTTATCCACCAGGCAGTCGATGGCCGCATACATGTCCTGCTCCACCGCATCCGCGAAGAGTTTGGCGCGGCTGACGTTGAGGGTGGCCTCGGCCCGGTGCTCCAGCTTGGCCACGGTGAGCACCACGTGGATGCCGGTGACGTGGTCGAAGTGTCGTTCCAATCGCTCGAACTTGTTATGCACGTAATCGCGGAGCGGCTGGCTGAGGTCCACATGATGCCCAGTGATGTCTATCTTCATGGTCTACTCCTAGTGACGCTTCGTCGTTTTCACCTTGTATCCGGCCGCCGGCGCTCATGGGCCGGCGGTATAGTCATGGCCTCGCGGTACTTCGCCACCGTGCGCCGGGCGACGCGGATGCCCCGGTTGCCCAGCTCCTGGGTGATGTGGTTGTCGCTCAGGGGCGCCTGCGGGTCCTCCTGGGCCACGAGTTTCTTGATCATGGCGCGGATGGCGGTGGCGGAGAACGCACTGCCGTCGCCGGCCGGCAGCTCCGCGGAAAAGAGGTGGCGGAAGGCGATGGTGCCGCGGGGCGTTGCCATGTATTTGTTGGCCACCACCCTCGAGACGGTGGATTCGTGCAGGTCCAGTTCCGCCGCCAGATCCTTCATCATGAGAGGTCGCATGGCTTCTTCGCCGCGTTCCAGGAAGTCGCCCTGGCGTGCCACCATGCTGCGGGCGACGCGCAGCAAAGTGTCATTACGCATGCGGATGCTGCGCACCAGCCAGCGGGCCTCCTGAAGTTGGCGGGCCAAGTCACCGCCGTTCTCGCCGCGGCGCAGGGCAGCAGCGTAGCTGGCATTGACGCGCACACGCGGCACGGCATCGTGGTTGAGTTCCACGAACCAGGTGCCGTTGCGCCGGCTCACCATCACGTCAGGTAGCACGTAATCCACCGGCGCCCCGGCGATGGTGGTGCCAGGGCGCGGATGCAGGCCCTGGATAAGGTTTAAGGCCGCGTCCAGCCGCTCGCGGGAAACGGCAAGGGTGCGGGAGAGGGGCACGAAATCCCGGGCCGCCAGGGCTTCCAGGTGGTCTTGTACCAGGCGTATGGCGAGCGCCAGCTCCGGACCAGAATCGTCCCCTTGGCGTAGTTGCAGGAGCAGGCATTCCTTGATATCCCGGGCTGCTACCCCCACCGGGTCGAAGGCCTGTACCCGGTGCAACACCGCTTCCAACTCATCCATCTCCGGGGCGGCGTCACTGTCCGCCAAGGCTTGGCGGATATCTTCCAAGGGTTCGGTGAGATAGCCGTCGTCGTTCAGGCTGTCGATTATGGCGGCACCCATGGCCGCGTCCCGGGCCGAGACGCGCGCCAACTCCAGCTGCCAGAGTAGGTACTCCTTGAGGCTTTGGCCGCTGCGGTCGGGGCTTTCGGGCCGTTCCGCAATTTCATCCTGCCAGCCGTTGCCGCCCAGACTCGCGGTGTCGTCCCAATCCATGACCTCCGGCGCGGGCTCCTGGTGGGATGCGGGTTCGGCGCCTCCGAGGAGCGCCTCCGCTACGGGGGTTTCGTCTTCGTCGCCCCGCTCCAGGAGGACGTTGCCCTCCAGGGCCTCCTGTACCTTGGCAGCGAGTTCGAAGGCGGAGAGCTGTAGGAGCCCCAGGGCTTGGCGCAGCTCAGGAGTGAGGCTGAGGCGCTGGCTATGGCGTAGCGCGAGGCCCGCTTTCACCCGCGGATACCCCCCGCGTTATCACTGGATTGGATTTCACCCGCTGCGACCCCCCTGATTTTGCAGGGGGGAGAAGACTGCGTCCGCCCCCCGTGCGGGGGGGCGGAAAGACGTGGACGGACCATGACTAAGTTATAGCCGAAAATTCTCGCCCAGGTAGACTTGACGCACCTCCTGGTTGGCGAGGATGCTGTCAGGAGTGCCTTCCGCTATCACTTGGCCGGCATTGATGATGTAGGCCCGGCTGCAGATCCCCAGAGTCTCACGTACGTTGTGGTCCGTCACCAGCACGCCGATGTCGCGCGACTTCAGGTGTTCGATGATGCGCTGGATATCGATCACCGAGATCGGGTCCACGCCTGCGAAAGGTTCGTCCAGCAGCATGAACACCGGGTCCGCTGCCAGGGCGCGGGCGATCTCCACACGGCGGCGCTCGCCGCCCGAAAGCGAGATGCCGAGGCCGTCGCGGATGTGGCGGATGTGCAGCTCCTCCAGCAATTCCTCCAGCCGCTTCATGCGCTCGGCGCGGGTGAGCTCCGCGCGGGTCTCCAGGATGGCGAGGATGTTGTCCTCCACCGTGAGTTTGCGGAACACCGAGGCTTCCTGGGGCAGGTAGCCCAAGCCCAGCCGCGCTCGCGAATGTACCGGCAGCTTTGTTAGATCCTGCCCGTTCAGGTTGATCTTGCCGCCATCCGCGGGCACGAGGCCCACGATCATATAGAAGGAAGTAGTCTTGCCGGCTCCGTTGGGGCCGAGCAGGCCCACTACCTCGCCGCGGTTGACACTCATGGACACATCCCGCACCACCTCGCGGCGTCGGTAGCGCTTCTTCAGGTTCTCGGCGACGAGGCTGCCCAAGCTTCAAGCTCCTGGATGGGTGGAGGCGGTCGGTGCAGCAACCACATGGGTCGCGGCCGGCGGCGTGGAGGTGTGGTTTGCGAAGTCCAACTGACGCCGCAAGGTGGCGTCCGGGGTCTCGCCGGGGATCTGCTTCGGCGGGAAGGTGATGTGTATCCGTCCATCGTCTTTGCCGCCCGTGGCCACCATGCGCTGGGTATCGGTGTTGTAACGGATGTGGTCGGCGGTGAGCAGCCGTTCGCCCTGGGCAACGAAGGGCGTGGGGCCGGTGCTCACGGTGCCAGACGCCGGTACCTTGGCCGGGACCGCGGCGACGCGGGTCGCCTGGCCGTTCACCTGGTTCACCGCCTGGGTGAGCTGCGCTTCCGTGATGAGATCGATCTGGTTCTTGGCGGCGTCGTAGGTGATCTCCAGGGCCCGGCCATGCATGGGTTCACCGTTATCCGGTGTCTGTTCGAAGGTGGCAGGGGAACCCGTAACGTCGGCGGTGTCAAGCTCGTTGTCCACCACATGCAGGATGGCCTTGTCCGCGGTCAGCTTGATGCTGCCCTGGGTGATGATCACATGCCCGGTGTAGATGCCGGTGCCGTTGCTGTTGTTCTTGGGGTCGGCGCGGAAATCGCCGTGGTCTGCTTGGATGTTGATAGGCTGGTTCCGGTCGCTCTTGAGCGCCCAGGCGCCGGCCGTGGCCAGGAGACCGCAGAGTGTGAGCACGAGCTTGAGCTCAGTGACGCGGGACATAGAAACCCCTCACGACAGAACGCAGCACCAGACGATTGTCCTGCATGTAGGCGTCCATTCCCACTCCGGTCATGTGGCTCACGCCTTTGGTCATCTGTACGGGATCATCGGTGCTCGCGATGTTGGTGTCGAGATTCATGGTCATGTGCTCGGTATCGATGATGAGCGGCGGACCGCCGTTGGCGTCGGGCCGGCGCATCTCCACGTGGCCGTCCAGGTAGACCAGCTTGCCGCCGCTCGGTTCCAGGGCATGGTCCGCCTGGGCGAACCAGGGTGGGTCGCCGGCGGCGAAATAGCGCATGCGGGGGTCGAAGACCTCCACGCTGTCGTCGTCAGGGTGGTGCACCATGCGCGGCGCGGAGAGTTCCGATGCGGGCCTGCCCCTTACGTCCAGGTTCGTGATGGTGGCATCGTTGAAGTAATAGTCCGGCACATGAGTCTTGGGCCTTCCCCCGAGTACGCTCTGCAGCGCCGTCTGGCGCAACAGCCACAGGGTGCCGGCCGCGATCACCGCCAGCACGCCGAGCAGGGCGAAGAAGCGCAGGGTCATCCTGATCTCGCCTTGGCGGAGAGTATCAGGTCGCAGACCTCGCGCACCGCGCCCATGCCGCCTGCGGCTCCGGTCACGTAGTGGGCCCTGGCGCGTACCTGCGCCTGAGCGTTAGCCACGGCTACGGCGAGGCCGGCACGCTCCAAGAGCGGCAGGTCCGGCAGGTCGTCGCCAACGCAGGCGGTCTCCCCGGGTCCCAGGCCGAGCTGCTTTAGCAGCCGCTCGTACAGGGGGAGCTTGTCTTCGTCGCCTTGGAACACGTGGGCGATGCCCAAATCCTGCATACGGCGCGAGACCGCGGCCGACTCGCGACCCGAGATCACAGCCGCCGCCACGCCCTGGCGCAGCAGGCGTTTCACGCCCTGTCCGTCGTGCACGTGGAATACCTTGAGTTCCTCGCCAGTGGGGCCATAGTGGAGGCGGCCGTCGGTGAACACACCGTCCACGTCGAAGACCACGAGGCGCACCCGCGCCGCTCTTTCCTTCACATTCATCTAGACGATGCCTGCACGCAGCAAGTCGTGCATGTTCAGTGCTCCGACCAGGAGGCGATCCTTGTCCACTACCAGCAGGCCGTTGAACTTTCGGCTCTCCATGAGGTGCAGGGCCTCGCCGGCCAGGGTGTCGGCCGTCACGGTGGTGCAGTTTTTCGTCATCACCTCATCGATGGCAGCCTTATGCACGTCCACGCGTTTGTCCAGGGTGCGGCGCAGGTCGCCGTCTGTGAAGATGCCGGCGACCTGGCCCTTGCCGTCCACGATGGCCGTCATGCCGAGGCCTTTCTTGGTCATCTCCATGAGCGCCTGGCTCAAGGGTGTGCCGACGGAGACCTTGGGGATGGTCTCGCCCTTGTGCATGATGTCCTCCACCCTGAGTAGCAGGCGACGGCCGAGGCTCCCGCCCGGGTGGGAGCGAGCGAAGTCCTCTTCGGTGAAGCCGCGGGCTTCCAGCAACGCCACCGCGAGCGCATCACCCATGGCGAGGGCCGCCGTGGTGCTGGCGGTGGGGGCGAGGTTCAGGGGGCAGGCCTCCCGTGCCACGCTCACGTCGATGTGCACGTCGGCTGTATTGGCCAGCGTCGAATCGGGTTTACCGGTGAGGGCGATGAGCTTCACGCCTAGGCGCTTGATGAGCGGCAGGATGGTGACGAGCTCGCTCGTCTCGCCGGAGTTGGAGAGGGCGAGCACCAGGTCCTCGCCGGTAATCATGCCGAGGTCTCCATGGCTCGCCTCGCCGGGGTGCACGAAGAAAGCCGGGGTACCGGTGGAGGCTAGGGTGGCGGCGATCTTGTTGGCCACGTGTCCGCTCTTGCCCATGCCAGTGACCACCACGCGGCCGCGGCAGGCGAGCATCAGGCGGCAGGCTTCGGTAAAGGAGCCATCGAGACGCTCCCTGAGTGCGGTGATCGCGCTGGCTTCGGTGTCCAGCACCTCCCGGGCCATATGGATGAGTTTGGCGGTGTCGACAGCGGTCATGGCTTATGAAGGGGGTATATGGCTGTCAGTGGTGCTCGCCATGATACACGGTTGATTCAGGCATTCGGGCGGGGTGCCCAGGGTCAACGGGCATGGGCGTGCAGCACAGCTTCGCGCGGGCCTGCAGGGAGGCGGGTCCTGGAAGGCATTCCAGGGATGGACCGTTGCACCATAGGCGCTTGGAGCGACGGTGATGAAAAATGGGGTGGCGGATTTCGAGTATCATTTGCGTCCCCCGTGCACTTCAGTACCGGTCCGGCAGCTTGAATCCCGCAGACGTCAAACGGCTTATCGAGCAGGGCATGCCCTCGGCACAGGTCGTGGTGGACAGCGCCGACAACACTCATTTCGAGGCGCTGGTGATCTCGGCCGAGTTCGAAGGCAAGGGCCCGTTGGCCCGTCACCGGATGGTGTACGCCGCGCTAGGGGCCGCCATGGGCCGCGAAATCCATGCCCTGAGCCTGCGTACACTCACGCCGGTGGAGCACGACCGCGGCTGAAGCTTAATATATAGAGGAAGCGAGTTTGGACAAGTTGCATATCACCGGCGGGCGACCCCTGGAAGGTGAGATCCGTATCTCCGGCGCCAAGAACGCGACCCTGCCGATCCTCGCCGCCACGCTGTTGGCGGACAGCCCCACCACCGTCGCCAACGTGCCGCATCTGCATGACGTCACCACCATGATCGAGCTCTTGGGCCGCATGGGCGTCGGCGTGACCATCAACGATCGTATGCGCATCGAAGTAGACGCCGGCACCATCAAGCATTTCAATGCGCCCTACGAGCTCGTGAAGACCATGCGTGCCTCCATCCTGGTGCTGGGGCCGCTCGTGGCACGTTTCGGGGAGGCTGAAGTCTCGCTGCCGGGCGGCTGCGCCATCGGTACGCGTCCCGTGAACCTGCACATCGCCGGCCTTGAAACTATGGGCGCTCAGATCAGGGTGGAGAACGGTTACATACGCGCCAAGTCAGGGCGCCTCAAGGGTGCGCGCATCTTCATGGACACGGTCTCTGTCACCGGCACCGAGAACCTCATCATGGCCGCCACACTCGCCGATGGTGAGACGGTGATCGAGAATGCGGCGCGGGAACCGGAAGTGGTGGATCTGGCCCTGTGCCTCAACCAGATGGGCGCCAGGATTCGCGGTATGGGCACCGACACCCTCGTGATCGAGGGTGTGAAGAAGCTGCGTGGCACCGAGTACACGGTGATGCCGGATCGTATCGAGACCGGCAC